>NZ_JBYSWT010000032.1:0-19300 GCF_058781435.1 Pseudomonas sp. FW507-12TSA | reverse complement strand
CCCGCCGGCGCGCCGGCATCAGGGCCGGCGCGCCAAGGTCATGACAGAAGGTGCGAAAGGCTCAGAGGCGCCGCTGGCGCTTGAGCTGTGGAATGGTGGTGGCGGGAATGTCCACCTGTTGCAACTGGCTGCGGGTATTGGCCGCCAGCGCGGCCAGGGTCGGCTGGCTGAACAGCAACCGGGCATCGGCATGCAGGCCTTCCTGGCGCATGCGCGCCACCAGGCTGACCGCCAGCAGCGAGTGTCCGCCCAGCTCGAAGAAGTGGTCGTGGCGCCCCACCCGCTCGACCTGCAGCACCTCGGCCCAGAGCCGCGCCAGGGTGGTTTCCAGTTCACCCTCCGGGGCCACGAATTCCCGGGCCAGCACCGCATCGGCCCCGGGCTCGGGCAAGGCCTTGCGATCCAGCTTGCCATTGCCGCTCAGGGGCAAGGCGTCCAGGCGCACGTAGGCCGCCGGCACCATGTAGTCGGGCAGGCGCTCCAGGACATGGGCGCGCAAGGCCTCGATCCCCGGTTCCGTGGCTCCCGGATGCAGGCTGTAGTAGGCCACCAGGCGCTCGCCGCGCAGCAGCACCGCCACCTCGCGCACCGCCGGATGCTCGGCCAGCCGTGCCTCGATTTCCCCCGGTTCCAGGCGCAAGCCGCGCAGCTTGACCTGGAAGTCGTTGCGCCCGAGGAACTCCAGGTTGCCATCCTCGGCATAGCGCACCAGGTCGCCACTGCGGTACAGCCGGTCGCCGGCGACGAAGGGGCTGGCGATGAACCGCTCGGCCTGCAACTGCGCCAGGCCTAGGTAGCCGCGGGCGACCCCGACGCCACCGATGTGCAACTGGCCGCTGACGCCCCGTGGCACTGGCTGGTCGTGGGCATCCAGGACGTACAGCCGGGTGTTGGTGATGGCCCGGCCGATGGGCAGTTGCACCGGCGGAATCGGCGCATCGGGCTCCAGGGTCCAGGCCGTGCTGTCCACCGTGGCCTCGGTAGGCCCGTAGACGTTATGCAGGCGTGCCCGGGGCAGGCGCTGGCGCAGCAACCGGGCGATGGCCTCGGTCAGCTCGCCGCCGCCGCAGAACACGTCGGTCAGGCTCTGGCACTGGCTCGACTCTTCCAGTTGCAGGAACTGCAGCAACATCGCCGGGACGAACTTGATCATCGTCACCTGCTGTTCCACGACCAGATGCGCCAGGTAGTCCGGGTCGCGGTGGCCGCCCGGCCGCGCCAGCAGCAGGCGCATGCCGGTGACCAGGGGCCAGAACAGCTCCCAGACCGAGCCGTCGAAGCTGAACGGGGCCTTTTGCAGCAAGGTGCCGCCCGCAGACTGCGGGCACAGCTGCGAGCCCCAGTGCATCAGGTTGCCCAGGCCACGGTGCTCGACCATCACGCCCTTGGGCGTGCCGGTGGAACCCGAGGTGTAGATCACGTAGGCCAGGTGCGAGACCTCCAGGTCCGGCACCTGCGGGTCGTGCTGCGGCTGGTGCTGCCAGGGGCTGGCGTCGAAGTCCAGCAGCGCCAGGGCCAGGTCCGCCAGCAAGCCGTGGGTCGGCTGGTGCACCAGCACCGCCAGCGGCTGGCTGTCCTGCACCAGGAAGTGCAGGCGCTCGGCCGGGTAGTCCGGGTCCAGGGGCACGTAGGCGCCGCCGGCCTTGAGAATGCCCAGCAGGCCCACCAGCAGCTCGGGACTGCGCTGGACGCAGAGCCCGACTCGCACGTCCGGCCCCACGCCCAGCTCGCGCAGGTGATGGGCCAACTGGTTGGCCTGGCGATTGAGCTCTGCATAACTCAAGCGACGCTCGCCGGCCTGTACCGCGATGGCCTCGGGCGTGCGCCGGACCTGGGCCTCGAACAGCGCATGCAGGGTCAGCTGGCGGGGATAGTCCGACTCGGTGGCGTTGTACGCCGACAGCAACTGCGTGCGCTCCGTCTCGGGCAGGATCGACAGGCTGTGCAGGAATGTCGCCGGCGCCTGCTCCAGGGCCAGCAGCAGGCTTTGCAGCGTGCATTGCAGGTAGTCCAGCAAGCGTTGCGCGCCGATCCGCCGGGGCGCGCGAAGGCCCAGGCGCAAGCCTGGCTCCAGGTCGTCCACCGCCAGCATCAGCGGATAGCTGACCACCTCCTCGCTGGCGAGCAATTGCACCCCGGCCGGCAGGTCCTGCAACAGCGCCTGGGCGTCGGCCTCGACGTTGTGCCGGTAGTTGAGCAAGGCATTGAACAGCGGGGTCGGCGGCGCCACTGCGCTGCAACGCTGGGCCAGGGACAACGGCGCCTGTTCATGGGCCAGGAGCGCGCTGAGACGCTCCTGGACCTGGCGCAGCCCGTCGACGACGTTGAGCCCCACCAGTTCCAGGCGCAGGGGCAAGGTATTGATGAACATGCCCAGGGCCCGGTCCGCCCCGGCACCGGCTTGCAAGCGTCCCAGCAGCACGGTGCCGAACAGCACGTCGTCGCGGCCGCAAGTACGTCCCAGCACCAGGGCCCAGGCCAGGTGGAACAGGCTGGCGGCGCTGACCCCATGGCGCCGGACCTGCTCGCGCAGGCGCTGCTCGAAGCCGGCGTCGAGCAACTGCCCGGCCTCTTCGTGGTCCGCTTGCTCGCCGGGGCGCTCCTTGAGTTCGAAGGCCAGGGTCGGCTCGTCCACCCCGGCCAGGGCCTGGCGGAAGAACGCGGCGTGGCGCTCCTGGTCCAGGCCGGTGCGGGCCACGTATTCGCGGTAGGCGAAAGGCGCGGCCAACTGCTGCTGGCGGCCGTCCATGTGGGCGCCGATTTCCGCCATCAGCACCGCCGTGGAAGTGGCGTCGTTGACCAGGTGATGGAAGCGCAGCAGCGCCAGCCAGCGCCCCTGTGGCCGGTCCTCGGCCCAGGCCAGGGCGAGCATCGGCGCCTGGCGGATATCCAGTGGCCGCTGGCGTGGATCGAAGTGCCGGCGCAATTGCTCGAGCACCGGTTCGCCCGCCACCGGCCGCAGTTCTTCCAGGTTCAGCCGGGCTTCGCGCCAGACCACCTGCACCGCCGGCTCCAGCACTTCCCAGACCAGGCTGGTGCGCAGGATGTCATGGCGCTGGATCACCGCCTGCAAGGCGTTGGCGAAGGCGTCCAGGTCCTCGCGGCGGGCGAAGGCGAACAGCGCATGTTGCTGGTAGGGATCGCGCTGGACCGAGGTCATGTGGTGGTACAGCAGGCCGGCCTGCAAAGGCGCCAGGGGATAGATCTCCTGGACGTTGGCCGCCCCGCCGGGAATCGTCGCCACCACCCGGTCGATGCTGTCCTGGTCCAGATCCACCAGGCTGAGCATGTCCGGGGTGATGCGCTGGCAGCCCGGCGGCACACGGTTGGCCGGGACCTGCAACCCGGCCCCCTGCTCCACCGCGGCGGCGAGGCTGGCCAGGGTCGGTTGGCCGAACAGTACTCGCACGTCGGCCTGCAAGCCTTCCTGATCCATGCGCTGGATCAGTTGCAAGGCCAGCAGCGAATGCCCGCCCAGTTCGAAGAAGTGATCCTGGCGCCCCACCCGCCCGACCTGCAGCACTTCTGCCCAGAGCCGCGCCAGGGTGGTTTCCAGCGGCCCCTGGGGCGCCTCGTATTCGCGACTGATCAAGGCCAGCGGGTCCGGCGCCGGCAGGGCCTTGCGGTCCAGCTTGCCGTTGGCGGTCAGCGGCAAGGCGTCGAGCCGCACATAGGCCATCGGCACCATGTAGTCCGGCAGGCGTTGCAGCAGGTGTTCGCGCAGCTCGCCGATGGGCACCTCGCCGTCGGCACTGAACCAGGCCACCAGTTGGCCGTCGCGGGCCTGGACCACCGCCTCGCGCAGGGCCGGATGGCGACCCAGGCAGGTTTCGATTTCCCCCAGCTCGATGCGCAGGCCGCGGATCTTCACCTGGTCGTCGTTGCGCCCCAGGTACTCCAGGGTGCCGTCGTGGCGCCAGCACGCCAGGTCGCCGGTGCGATACATGCGTGCCCCCGGCACTTCGCTGAACGGGTCGTCGAGGAAGCGCTCCGCAGTCAACTCGGGACGCTTGAGGTAACCCCGGGCCACTGCGGCGCCGCCGACGTACAGCTCGCCGGGAATGCCGATGGGCAGGGGCCGCTGCTGCTCGTCCAGCAGATAGATGCGGGTGTTGGCGATCGGCCGGCCGATGTGCAGTGCCCCGCCCGGCTCGATGACCCCGGAAGTGGCCACCACCGTGGCTTCGGTGGGGCCGTAGTTGTTGACCAGGGTAAAGCCCTGGGCCGCGGGTGGCTGGCGCAGGCGGTCGCCGCCCACCAGCAGGGTCTTGAGGTGCGGATGGCCGGTGTGGCGGCTGAAGGCGTACTCGGCCACCGGGGTCGGCAAAAAACTCACGTCCAGGGGCTGGGCGTGCCACCAGGCGAGCAGGCGATCCAGGTCCTCGGGACCATCGCTGACCGGCGCCAGGTGCAGGGTCGCCCCGGCGCACAGGGTCGGCCAGATTTCCCAGGCCATGGCGTCGAAACCGAAACCGGCCAGGCACGAGCTATGGCGGCCCGGGCCCAGGTCGAACGCCTGGCAATGCCAGTCCACCAGGCCGGACAAGCTCTGGTGCTCCACCTGCACGCCCTTGGGCAAGCCGGTGGAGCCCGAGGTGTAGATCACATAAGCCAGGTGTCGTGGCGTCAGCCCCGGCACTTGCGGGTTGGCAACGGTCCCCGGTTGCCACTGCTGGCTATCCAGTTCCACCACTGGCATCGACAACGCCGGCAGGCGCTGGCGCAGGTCCTGCTGGACCAGCACCGCCACCGGAGCGCAGTCCTCCAGCAGGTAGGCCAGGCGCTCGGCCGGGTGCGCCGGATCGATGGGCACGTAGCCGGCGCCGGCCTTGAGGATCGCCAGCAAGCCCACCAGGGTTTGCGGGCTGCGCCGGGCCACGATGGCCACCCGCTCATCCGGGCCGGCGCCCAGGGCCTGCAGGTGCCGGGCCAGGGTGTTGGCCTGCTGGTTGAGCTGGGCATAGCTGAGCTGCTGGCCCTGGGCGATAAGGGCGATGGCATCCGGGGTGCGCTCGGCCCAGGCCTCGATCCGCCCATGGATGCGCTGCTCGGCGGCGTTCGCCTGGCCGGTGGCATTCCATTGCTCCAGGCGGGCGCGATCGGCGTCGGTGAGCAACGAGAAGCGCTGCATCGGCAAACCTGTGTCCTCCAGCCCTTGCTCCAGGACGTGCAGCAAGTGCCCGGCCATGGCCTGGATCTCCTCGGCCTGGAAATACCGGCGGTCATAGACGTAGTGCATCCAGGCACTGTCCTCGAAGCTGTTGCTGCGCAGGTGGATGGCCAGGGGTTCCGGCTCGTGGCGGTTGGAAACCTTGACCGACGAGGCGCTGGCCTCGCCGTAGCGGTAATCCAGGTTCTCCACCTCGTAGGACAGCGACAACTCGAACAGCTGGGTGCGGTCCTCGCGCAGCAGGCCGAGGGCACGATTGAGCTCGCTCAAGGGGAAGCGCTGGTGGCGAAAATCCTGTTTCAACCTGTCGCGCACCGCCATCACCAGGGCTTCGAAGGTCAGGTCCGGGGCGAAGTCCATGCGCACCGCGCTGACCTGGGTGAAGGAGCCGAGGGTGGCCTTGAAGGCGGCGTTGGGCCGGTTCAGCACCGGCATGCCCAGGACCCAGTCACGGCGCTGGTCGACCCGGGTGAAATACACATGCAGTGCGGCCAGCAGTACATGGAAAGCCGAGCCGCCAAGCTGCTTGCCCAGGGCCTTCATCCGTTCGTGCAACACTGCGGGGAAAGCCTGTACCAGCGCCCCGCCGGGGGTCTCGTCGGTGACGCTGGGGCGATAGCGCGGGCGCAGCAACGGTTCCGGCACACTGTGGTAACTGGCCAGCCAGTAGTCGCGGTCGCGCTGGTAACGGGCGGACTGGTGGTAGCGGCCATCGTCCTCGACGAAGTCGCTGAAGGATGGCGCCTCGGCTGCCGGCTGCTCACCCTGCAGCAGGGCGCCGTAGACCTCGCCCAGGGCCTGGGACAACTGGGCGAAGCCCCAGCCATCGAGGATCAGGTGATGGGCCTCGGCCTGCATCAGGTGATGCTCGGGGCCCAGGCGAAACAACGAGAAACGGCACAGCCGCTGGCCTTCGAGGGCGAACGGCTGCTGCATCTGCCCTTGAATCTGCATTCGGGCGGCGGCCAGCGGATCGGCGGCATCGGACAGGTCGTGGAGCGCCAGCTGCACCGGCCAATGGCGGTCGAAATACTGCAGCGGCAGGCCATCCTGGCTGCCCTCGCGGGACAGCACGGTGCGCAGCACGTCGTGCCGGGCCACCACCAGTTCCACGGTGCGCTGCATCAACTCGGGACGGAACGGGCCGCGCAACTCGGCATAACCGCCGATGTTGTACAAGGGCGAGTCGCCGCGGCTGAGCTGGTCGAGCCAGATATCCCGCTGCCCGGCGGTCAACGGCAGGCCCGGGGCCTGTAGCGGACCGGCGTTCATGACTGCTTCCGGGGCAGGCATCCGGCCTGCGGCGAGCGACGGATGGCGACGGCAGCGTCGCCCACGGCAATGGCAGAAAAACGCGTCATAAGATCCTTCTCATGTGATGGCCAAGGCACCGGCGAACGAAATTTAAGCATCGGCCCCCTGGGCTGTATGTCACCCCAAACCCGGACAGTCCGCCGGGCTGCCGGCCGCCTGGGACGCGGCTCTGGCGGGTATCGGAGGGGTTGGCGATGGTTTGCGGATCGGCTGAATTAGCTGTAGGAAATTGACCATCTGTACCTGAGGTTCCTGACTCGTCAGTCCAGTCCCGAACTCTTTGCGAAGCCTGTCGCCAAAGTCCGTTGCAACTCACTGCGGCCCCGTGCCCACGGGCTTGCCGCGCACTGGCCGAGGCCCGGCGCAGGGGGCTTGGCGAGCCCGGCCCGGGGTTTTGTGTCCCGGTTTCCCCCTACAGACGCGAAGCAAATGCTTAGGCTTAAATCAGACGCATCTGACCGGATCGGGTTCATGGAGGACCTGCTGCGGTGCGCCGTCGCAATAAAGGTTTCAAGGCTTCGATCAGCGATTTGCCTTGATCAAGGATGATAGGGATATGAGTCTGACCAGCAGTATCGCCAACCTGGAAACACCGAATTTCTACTTGGAACTGGGGCAGTTGATCTCCAACACCGGCCAGGGCCAGTTCGCCGCGAACATGCTCGAACTGGTGAACAAACTGGTGCCGGCCGATCACCTGGTGCTCAGTGAATGGACCCTCGACGAGCGCCAGACCCGCGCCGAGGAAATCACCTTGCTGGGACGTGCCGGACAGCCGGAACAACTGCCGGAAGCCGCCCGGCGCCAAGAACCGCTGCTGCACAAAATGCTGGAAATGGATGATTCGCTGCTGATCCAGATCAACGCCCAGGTCCATGGCCGGCAAGCACGCAATACCCCGCACCAGTGCCATCTGGTGTCGCGCAAGGCCAACCGCCGCTGCGTGATCGCGCTCTACCGCGAATCGACCCAGGGTGGGTTTTCCCTGTCCGAGCTGTCGTTCCTCAAGAGCCTGTCCTCGACCCTGCTGCCGCTGCTGGAACGCCATGCGCAGATGCATCGCCAGCAAGCCCTGAAGAACCTGCGCAGCTGGACCAGCCGCCCCCGGGACAACCAGGAGCAGTCACCATTGCAGCGCGAGTTCGACGAACGCCTGTCACTGGGCGATATCACCCTCTCGGCCCGGGAAAAAGAAGTCTGCCTGGGGCTGCTCACCGGCGGCACCGTACCGGAGATGGCCCAGCGCCTGAGCGTGAAGAACAGCTCCATCGAGACCTACCTCAAGCGCGCCGCCGCCAAGCTCGGGGTCAGTGGCCGCCACGGCCTGGCCAAGTGGATGGTAGGCGCCTGAACCGGTACGGCCCGGACTCCCGGGAAGATATCCCAGGCCCGGGCCACACCCGCCTGCACCGCTAAGCCGTCAGATCTCGCAATCGGGGTGGATCACCCGCCACTGGCCGAACAGCTCCAGCCCCGCCGCCCGAGCCAGCGCCACCGAGGCCAGGTTGTCGACCTGGCAGCGGTACTGCGGCTCCTGGCCCTGCTCCAGGGCATGCCGACAGATCGCCCGCACCAACCTTCGGGCATGGCCCCGGCCGCGAAACGCCTCCAGGGTCAGCACGCCCAGATCGGCGAGCGGCGACCCGTCCCAGGCATACATGCTCGCGGCCGCCACCAGCCGGTCCTGCTCGAAAGCGCCGAACACCGCCCAGTGATCCAGTTCGACATAGGCATTGTCCAGGTCCTCTGCGCTGGCGCTGGACTGGAAGCGGGCGAACCGCTGCTCGTCCGCCGCCGACAATGCCCGGGTATCGAGCAGGGCCGTATCGCGCAACAGCTCGGCGTGACGTTGCCGGGGGTAATAGAACACATGGTCGGCGCCGTTGAGGCGGATACCGGCCTGCTCCAGGCGCGCCAGGAAGGCGGCCTCGGTATCCACCGGTCCCTCGGCCAGGCCGAGGATCTGCGCCAAGCCCGGGGTCAACACTGCCTGGCTGCCGCCGGGAGTGCGCAGCAGCATCAGGCGCGATTGGTCTTCCAGCCCGGGGTCGACCCGCACGCTGAAGCCGCCGTCCTCCCGCAAGCCTTCGAGGGCACTCAAGCTGGATTGCCAGTAGTGGTAAATGCTCGTTGCAAACAGGCTCATCAGGGCATCCATCGAGATTGTCGTTGCGTGACCACGCACCTCCCCTGGCTGGTGGCCTGCGAGTGCCCAGGCTAGCGCGGTGCTGTTCCGGCAGCTGTAAATCTATGTGAAAAACAGTGCAGGAGCACCACGCCAGCAGCGCCATGCCCTGGTCTCTTTCCATCCTCGAGCCTTCGTTCATGGCGTGCCAGCTTCAGCTGGCAGCCCGCGCTGCACCTGCCAGGACAGGGGCAACGTCAGCAGCAGGAGCGCCGCCAGGACCATCACCGCCGGCGCCACGCCGGCGACATCGCTGAGCAGTCCGGCCAGCATCGGGGCCAACGCGCCGCCGCCGATGGTGCCGGTGTAGAACAGCGAGAATGCCTGCTCGCGCTTGCCGGCCCCTGCCAGGTCCGGCACTGCGCCATACAGCACCGACGAGGTGCCGTTGAGCACCAGGCCCAGCAGCGGCAGCGTCACCATCAGGGCGCCATAGGGCAGGAACACCGCCAGGACGATCAGGCACGCCGTGCTGGATTCGGTCAGCCAGACGGTCTTCATCATGCCGATGCGTGCCCCCAGGTAACCGCAGAACAGCTTGCCGAACGCGCCGCCGATGAACAGCAGGGTCAGGGCCAGGCCGATTCCGGCGCTGCCGGCGCCCTTGGCCTTGAGCAGGAACGGCAGGAAGGTCAAGAAGCCCATGCGCACCGCGCTGTCCAGGGTGCCGGTGACGATCAGCGCCCACAGGCCACCGGCCGAACCCTGGCCGCTGAGGATCCTGGGCGCCTTGTCGCGCAGCGCCGAAGTGCTGGCCCGGGACGGGAGCAACCACCACAGCAGCAACGCCGCGGCCAACCCCAGCAGGCCCACCAGGGTCACGCTGGCGCGCCAGCTGACCAGCGCCAGCAACAGGCCCACCACGCCGGGGACCAGGGTCTTGCCGATATCGCCGGCGAAGTTGTATTGCGCCAGGGCCTCCTTGACCCCGCCACCAGCCTCATGGGTATCGGTAATCAGCGAGGAGGCCAGCGGGTGCTGGGTACTGGCCCCCAGGCCGCCCAGCAACAGCGCCAGGAACAGCACGCCCAGGCCAGTCGCCTGCCCGGCCAGCAAATAGGCCAGGCCGGCCAGCGCGGTTCCTCCCACCAGCAGGCGCTCGCGCCCCCAGCGCCCGGCCGCGCGACTGGCCAGCAGTTGGACGCCGGCCATCATCCCGGCATAGACCCCGCGCAAGAGGCCGACCTGGGCATAGCTCATGGCGAACTGGGCCTGCCACACCGGCAGCAGGACATAGATCACATCGGTCAGGCCATCGTGCACGGCATGGGCGCTGCAACCGGCCAGCAGCGAGCGGCGCCGCACCTGGGTGGCGCTGGCGGAGGCTACAGCGGGAATCGCGGGGTTCTGGTCATTCATGGGGGTGGCCGGATGGGTTGGGGGAAGAATCGGCGGGCAGTACCCGGGCGCAAGCGAGCATGGCCCGGGAACGGCGCTGCAAGTACTGGGCGAACAGGTTGCGGGCGGCGGGCTCGTCGGGGGCGATGGTCATGGCCTCGGTGCAGGCGTCTACGGCTGCCAGCCTCGGTCCCGGGTATTGGACCAGTTTCAAGAAGGCATCCTCGATGGCCAGCAGGTCGCACCGCTGGCTCCAGAATGCCTCGAACAGCGCATGCTTCCAGGCACTGGCGGGCATGTCGTTGAGCAGCGGTTCGACGAACTTCAACAATTGGCTCTGGCGCAGCGGCAGATCGCTCAGGCTCATCTCAGGTAGTCCCTTGGGGCTGCATCAGCCGGCCAGTTGCTGGCGTGGCCGCGGCGCGCGCCAACCGTGCCAACCGACCAGCAGGGCCAGCACCTGGAACACCAGGATCAACGCCACGCAGCCCGGCCAGCCCCAGCGGTTCCAGAGTACTGCCGGCAGCACGGCGCCAGCGCTGCCGCCCAAGTAGTAGCAGGTCAGGTACAGCCCCACCGCCCTGGCCTTGTTCGGCCCGGCGCTGGCACTGATGAAGGCATTGGCCGCCGCCTGGGCCAGGAACACTCCGGTGGAGCTCAGGGCCAGGCCCAGCACCATCAGCCACAATGACGACAACAGGCTCAGGGCCGAGCCGCAGACACCCAGCGATGCCGCCACCAGCAACAGTTCGGCCTGGGGCCGGGACTTGCTCAGGCGCCCGGCGAGCGGGATCACCACCAGCGCCAGCAGGAACACGCCATAGAGCGCTCCCAGGGCCGCCGGGCCCAATTCGAATGGCGGCTGGCCAAGGTAGAGCCCGGCGTAGGTGAAGGTGGCGACTTGCGCGAACAGCACGCAGAACCCCACGGCGTAGGACGCCAGCAAGGGCTTGCCGCAGAGTTGACGCCAACTGCCACGACGCTCGGCAAGATGGCGCTCGGCCGCCGGCGGATTGGCCGGCAACAGCCAGTGGATGGCCAGGCCGAGCAGCAGGCTCAGGAGCGCCAGCAGCGCGAAGGCCTCGCGCCAGCCCAGGTACTGGGTCGCGACACCGGTGACGAAGCGCCCGGCGAACCCACCGAGCACGGTGCCGGCCACATACAGGCTGGTGACCTCGGTGATCATGCCGCCGCGCCAGCGGTCGCCGATGTAGGCAACGCTGGTGGCGAAGACCAGGGGAATCAGCAGGCCTTCGACAAAACGCCACAGCAGCAACTGGGCCAGGTTGCCAGCGCAGGCCACCAGCACAGCCGGCAGCGCCAGGGCCAGCGCCGCCAGCACTATCACCCGGCGTTGATCCCAGGCACTGCTCAGGCGGCTGGTCAATGGCGCCCCGAGAGCCACCGCCAGGGTGGTGACGGTGATGCTCCAGCCCGCTTCCCTGGCGCTCACGGCAAAATCCGCGGCGAATACCGGGAGGATGCCCTGGGTCGCATACAGGTTGAGGAAGGCGGCGCAGCCACATAGAAACAGGGCCAGGCGGGCACGGTGTGCAAACAGGGACATGAAACCTCTCGTTTTGTGGCGAAAGGCTTTTATAAAATACGTCGCTGGACCAGGACCAATACCGATTTCCGACCGATCAATACCCAGGGAACAGGATGCTCGATCTACGCAGGCTGCGTTACTTTCTGACCGTCGCCGAAGAACTGCACTTCGGCCGCGCCGCGTTGCGCCTGCACCTGGCGCAACCTCCTCTGACCCGACAGATCTCGGCGCTGGAGAGCGAGCTGGGGTTTCGCTTGTTCGATCGCACCAGCCGCAGCGTGACCCTCACGGCCCAGGGCCAGCATTTTTTACCCTATGCCCGGGCGGTGCTGGAGCAAATGGAACTGGCCGAGGCCATGGCCGCCAAGCTGGCCGCCGGCAGCGCCGGGCAACTGGCCCTGGGATATGCCAGCTCGATCGCCTTGTCGGAGTTGTTCAGCGAGGCGATCCAGGCCTTCGCCCAGCGCTTTCCCGAGGTGCAGTTGACACTGGTGGAAGGCGCCTCGGCCAGCCAGTGGGCGCAGATCGTCGATGGGCGGATCGACATCGGCCTGAGCCGGATGCAGCCGCCGGACGAGTTGGCCGAGATCCACACCCTGTCCCTGGGGGACGAGCCGCTGGTGGCGGCGCTGGCCAGTGACAGCCCGTTGGCGGCCCAGGCCGAGGTGACCCTGGCCGAACTCAGCGAGTCGCCGCTGATCCTGTTTCCGGCTGGCTATGGCTCTGGGCTCAATGAAGCCATCGAACAGCTGTACCGTCGCAACGACCTGTCCCTGCGGCCGGGGCCCAGCGGGCGCCAGATCACCTCGATCATCGCCCTGGTCGCCGCCGGCCAGGGTATCGCCCTGGTGCCCAGTTGCACCCGGACCCTGGCAAAAAAAGGCGTGAGCTACCGGCCGGTGGTGGACCTGGGCGCCACCGCTCCGTTGCTGGTACTGACCCACAGCCAGAAGCGCAGCCCCCTGGCGCAGGCCTTCATCGGCGTACTGGAAAACCTGCACCAGGCCCGACAGGACTGATTCAGAGGACCGTCAGGCCCAGGCCGGCCAGGAGCATGCCGGCCTGGCTACGGGAGATAATTGCGCCCTTGAACAGCTTCGCATCCACCAGTCGCAGGCCCTGTAGGCTGGCTTCACGCAGGTCGGCGTCGTCGAAACGGGCATTGTTCACCCGGGCCAGGGACAGGCTGCCCCCCTCGATGAACACTGCCTTGCGAAAGTCGCAATAGGTCAGGTCCGCTTCGCTGAAATCGATGCGATACAGCTGCGCCTTGTAGAACGAGATACCGGACAGCATGGCGCTGTTGAGCAGGCAGTCGGAGAAGCCCAGGCCCAGGGCCGAGACATCGGCGAAGTTGGCGCCGGTGAGCTTGCAGGCTTCGAACTGCACATGGGCGACCTTGCTGCGTTGCCACAGGGTGTTGTTCAGGTCGCAGCGTTCGAAGCGGGCATCGGTGAGCACCGCCGAGCGCAGTGTCGCCTGGCCGGCCCGGCAACTGGTCCAGCGGCTGTTGGCCAGGTTGGCGGCGGTGAGGTTGGTAGCACTGAAGCTGCAGCGTTCGAAATGGGCACCGGCCAGGTTGCTGCGCGACAGGTCCTGGCCGCTCAGGTCCAGGCCCACGCCACGCACGGGCAGTGGCTGGCTGGCGGCCAGTTGCGCCAGGGAGCGCTCCTGCAGATCCTCGGGGGTGATTTCGAAGTAGCCGTCTTGCGCCTGCATGCCCTCTCCTGAGCCTGGGATTGAAGGTGGGCATCTTCTGGATAGCGGACCGGCAGGTCAAGGTTGGCCTCGCTCCCGGCCCTTCGAATGGCGTGCGAGGCGCGGCAATTGAGTTAGGCTTGGCGCCTGCCCGCCCCCGGAAACGAGGAGATGCACTATGGATGTCTACGCGATTTGTGGCGCCGGCGGCTTCGGTCGCGAAGTGATGCCGTTGGCCGCCCAGCAGTTGCACAAGACGCAGTGCTGGCAAACGACACGGCTGGTGTTCGTCGATGAACAACTGGCCGGTACCTGCCTCAATGGCTTCAGCGTGCTGGGACTCGAGGAGTTCCTGGCCCTGGATGCCACCAGGCACTTCAACATCACCATCGCCAACAGCCATATCCGCGAAGAGCTGGCCGCGCGGATGGCCAGCGCCGGGGCCCGGCCCTTCTCCATCATGGCGGCCAATGCACTGGACCTGGCGTGCAACGAGATCGGCGAGGGCGCGGTGCTGTGCCCATTTGCCGTGGTGACGGCCAATGCGCGAATCGGCCGGTTCTTCCACGCCAATCTCTACAGCTACGTCGCCCATGACTGCATCATCGGCGACTTCGTCACCTTCGCGCCCAACGTGCATTGCAATGGGGCGGTGGTGATCGAGGACCACGCCTACCTCGGCGCCGGCGCCATCATCAAGCAAGGCACGCCCCAGCGGCCCATCGTCATCG
This sequence comes from Pseudomonas sp. FW507-12TSA, assembly GCF_058781435.1. Classification (NCBI taxonomy): domain Bacteria; kingdom Pseudomonadati; phylum Pseudomonadota; class Gammaproteobacteria; order Pseudomonadales; family Pseudomonadaceae; genus Pseudomonas; species Pseudomonas sp. FW507-12TSA. The sequence continues at coordinate 5,315 of NZ_JBYSWT010000032.1, read as the reverse complement.
GCCGGGGCGCCGTGGTGGGCATGGGAGCGGTGGTGACCCGCAGCGTGGCGCCCGGCACCACGGTCTGCGGCAACCCTGCTCGCCCTCTGCACAAGGAACCCTGACACGGCCGGGGCAGCGCCGGGGGCAATGAAAAACCCGCCGTAGCGGGTTCCGGTTACCTCGTTGTACCGGGCTAGCCGATCACGTTGATCCCCAGGCGCGCGGCAAGGTGGCTCATCTGGTCGCGGTCGAGCTTGACTCCGTCCAGGTTGACCAGCCGGATATCCAGGTCGCCCAACTGCGAGTTGGTCAGGTCGCAGCCGGTGAAATCGGCGGATCGCCAATCCAGGAGGCTGAACTCGCCACCGGACAAGTCCGACCCGGCAAAACTGGCGCCGGTGACATTGGCGCCGGTCCAGCGGTTGTCCCACAGCTCGCACTTCTCGAGATTGACCTTGGAGAAGTTGGCGTAGGCCAGGTTGCTCTTGTTGATGTAGGCATTGCAGAACCAGGACTTGCTGGAAATCACGTTCATGAAGCTGGCGCTGCTGAAGTCGGCCCCCTGGGCCTTGCACTCGGTGATCTCCAGCCCCAGGGCGCTGGCGAAGTTGAATACGCAGACCGTCAGGTCACAGCGCTTGAACGAGGCGCCCTTGAGCTTGGCACTGCGAAAGTTGCAGCCGACCTGGCGCTCGGGATCGTAGAAACTGCAATCGATGAACTGGGTTTCCGACAGGTCGACCCGGGAAAAATCGCAATCCAGAAAGGTCATACCCGTGACCACCTGACCGGTAAACTCCTCCACGCCAATGCGCTTGTTCTCAAAAACTTGGGATTCCATGGCGCTTTCCTACACAATCCGCGACCGATAACGCGACAAACCTAGCATCCCGGGCAGCACCATTTGAAGCCTTTGTGTCTCAAGTCGTAACCACCTTGGAAGCACAATCCCAGCGTGCCGGGCTCATGCGCCACGTCCAGTTGCAACCCCGCTATCGCTTGTGGCGCACGACTCGCCCCAGTCTCAGGAGACAGGAAGTCACTCTATGGAACAAATCATGAAGCACCTTGTGGTCCAGGGTGCGGTGCTGTTCATGTTCCTTTCGATCATGTGGCACATGAACAACATCCGTCGCTGGGAGACCACTACCCGGCAGGATTTCGAACAAGCGCTGAAACGCCTGAACATCGAGGATTATCAATTACTGGTGGAGCGCAGCGTCACCCCGGGCTCGAGACGCCAGGGCAATATCTACCGCATCCTGCATGACCAGGCCGAGAACTACTTTTTCTACCAGCGCATCGGCAATGACCAGGGTGTACTCAAGCCGCTCACCAAGGAGCGAGCCCTGCTGGCGGCGAAGATGAATAGCTGAGCCAGGTTCCATAAAACAGTTCATGAGGCACCCGGACGTGGCACCCCGGCTGCCGGGGGAAATTGTTCGACCAGGAACTCCACAAAGCTGCGCAGCCTGGCCGAGTGAAAGCGATCCGGCAGGTATACCGCGTGCACTGGGCGGTCCGGCAGGCTCTGCTCGGGAAACAGCTGCACCAGGTGGCCCGCCTGGACATCCGCCTGCAACAAGAGCGCGGGTTGCAGGACGATCCCCAGGCCATGCAGGGCGGCGACGCGCAGTGCCTGGCCGTTGTTGACCTGCAGCCGCGCCGATGGCGCCCGGTGGGCCAGTTCTTCCCGAGCGTCGGGCCAGTCGTTCAATGCTGTCGGACTGAACGACAGGCATTCGTGATGCAGCAAGTCCTCCATTCTTCGCGGCATACCCCGACGCGCCAGATAGCCCGGGGAGGCGCACATCATCAGCCGGTAGGGAGCCAGTGGCCTGGCCACCAGCGGCGCATCCTCCGGCAGCGCGCCAATGCGAATGGCCACCTCGAAGCCCTCCTCCGCCAGGTCCGTGACCCGATCGCAGAGAACCACCTCGAGCCGGACCTCGGGATAACGGTCCATGTAGCTCGACAAGACCGGCATCAGCGCGTCTGTTCCGAAGGTTACCGGCGCCGTGATCCGCAGCTTGCCGACGGGCGCCAGATGCTGGTGCTGGGCTTGCTCGTCGGTCTCGGTCACCAACCGCAGGATTTCCTTGCAGCGCAGATAGTAGTCCTCACCGAAGCTCGTCAGATGCTGGCGCCGCGTCGTCCGCTTGAGCAGTTGCATGGCCAGGCGTGTCTCGAGGGAGCGCAGGTGCTTGCCAGCCATGGCCGCGGAGATACCCAGGGTAACGGCGGCGGCACTCAGGCTGCCCTTCTCTACCGTCAGGACGTACACCCGCATGCTGTCCAACAAATCCATTCGATACTCCTGGTTCCAAGTTATGCAACTGGATGCAAGTTTATCTACTTGGGGTAATCAATAAACTCTCCGCAAGCGCTCAGTCATTCAGATAGAGGCCACCCGGCCCCAGAAGCGGCTGGAAGCTCTCATAGGAGAAGATCATGGAATTGAATCTGGCAGGCCGTACGGCCCTGATTTCTGGAGCCAGCAGCGGCATCGGGGCTGGCGTTGCCCGGGTGCTCGCCCAGGAGGGAGTGCGCATCGCCATCACCGCGCGCCAGCCTGATAGATTGCAAGAGGTTGCAGCACACATCGAAGCCGCCGGGGCTAGCGCGCCGATTGTCATCAGCGCAGATGTGACGAATGCAAGCGATGTTGCCCATATCGCTGCCGAAGCCGCCAGGGCCTTGGGTGGCATCGATATCCTGGTCAATTGCGCTGGCGGCGCCCGCCCCACCGGGCTCTATGCTTGCGATGACGACTGGGAGGAAGCCTTCGCCCTCAACTTCTCAGCGGCGCGACGACTGACCCAGGCGGTATTGCCAACAATGCATGCACGCCAGTGGGGCCGCATCATCAACCTCAGCGGCTCGATGGAGCCTCGATCGCTGAACGCCGCTAGCGCCGCCAAAGGTGCGCTGCATCTCTGGGCCAAGGGATTGTCATGCGAGGTAGCCTGCGCGGGCATCACGGTCAACTGCATCGCCCCCGGCCGGATCAACAGCGCCCAGGTGCTGGAAAGGTTGCACCCAACGCAAGAGAGCCGGCAGGCATTCATCGCCCGTCATATCCCCATCGGTTACTTCGGCGAACCGCAAGATGTTGGCCAGCTGGTCGCATTCCTCGCCTCGCCCCTGGCTCGCTATATCACCGGGGCGGTGATTCCCGTCGATGGCGGCATGCACTTCCATGCCCATTGAGTGGCGTCTGGGACCGATAACTGCGCACGCCCATCAGGGGCAAAGGCCTGGAGAGCCTGGCTCGAACCAGGCCCTGCAAGCTGTGCATCTACTCCGGTTTGGCTCGCGAAGTGGCCCGTGCTAGATGGGGCGGGCCGTTATCAAGGAGAGGACCCGGGATGTGAATGGCAAGCCGGCGCTCGATGCTACGTGGCAATCCCAAGGGGTTGATCCAGGAGGGCCGCAATAACCCAAGCCCTCTTGCTACCCAGCACAGGATCTTGCGCGCCTGGCCAGGTAGTAAGCGATACCCAGGGCGAACAGGGCTGGCGCTACATTGTCGAGGTCAGTGACACCGCCCGCCAGGTGCCGCCCCGCCTGCACGACCATGGCGCCAGCACCGACGTACAGGATCACTACCTTAAAACGCTTCCACTTCATCGGGTCCTCCCACTTTGGGAGCGAACCTACCAGAGAGGCATGGTCTTTCCAAACGAGCAACTGGATTGTCACCCGCGCAGCGATGGCGCAGGCCTGGAGCAAAATCATGAGCAAACCTGCGCCGCCATTTCATCAATGCATTCCAACGAGCTAGTGCATGGACATTCGCAGCGCCGACGAGCTGGGTATAATTCGCCGATTTTTCGAGGCATCAGTCCCATGCACGGACGCTTGTATCTCTGCGCGCTATTCATCGCCGCCCCAACCCTGGCTGCGCAGCCATCCCCTTACAACTACGACCGGGCCCCAACGGACGGCTACATGTACGCCGTTAGATATCAGCAAGCCAAGCTGGCTTGTAAAGCGCTGCCCGAAGACCTCGAAACTGACTACGCCAAGGCGATGCAATTGGCCAAGGCGGCCAGTCCTGAGTTTGAAAAGACCTATGCGAAAGGTCTTTCAGCTACCCCTCGCTGGCATAGACCTACAACTACTGAAGAGCAGGAAGCACAGTGCAATGAAGCTCAAGTTGCACTTCGAGTGACAGTCAAACTCGCTCGCCAGTGGTTTCCAGGGGGCTGGTGACAGCCCGCCACTGGCGAAGGTCGTCGAACTTTGGGCAAACCTGGTGAACCCAGTCATCTGACGCTCTTCAGGATCAGGCTGGCGTAGTTGGCCTCCCGCGGCGGCATTGCCGGGCTGATCCTTTTGCAAACCAGAAACCATCCTTGGCCTGGATGACCAACTAGCCCCCAAATGCTCAACGTGGCCTCGCGTCAGGAGCCGCTCCGCCCCATCAAACGAACCGAAAGGCAGCGGGTTGTTCTCACCGGACTGCAGCTTGCTATTACCCGGACGAGCGCGGCAATGCCATTGCCACTTTGTAAAGAATGCGCGGAAAACCATTGCCGCTTTTCTGCATTTGCCACATCCCCCTTTCGGGGAGGCCTTGATTTATGGAGCTCTCAGGCTTGGCACACAGGTTGCTAAGCCTCAGCCAGCGAAGAGTCTGGTCTCCTCGAGCTTCCCGACTCAAGCGTCAGCATCGATAGAGCCCCGGTATCCAAGAACTGAACCGTGACGATCAATCGCTGCTGTAACCGACACACAAGGAGTGGAACATGTCTTTCAATATCGGCCTTAGCGGTCTCTACGCTGCCAACAAGCAACTGGACGTGACCGGCAACAACATCGCCAACGTCGCCACCACCGGCTTCAAGTCTTCCCGTGCGGAATTCGCCGACGTTTACTCGGCCACCAAGCTGGGCAGCGGTACCCAGGTAGTGGGCAACGGCGTGCGCCTGGCCAACGTGTCCCAGCAGTTCACCAACGGTGATATCAACAACACCGGCAACGTGCTGGACATGGGGATCCAGGGCCAGGGTTTCTTCGTGCTGAGCACCAATGGCTCGCTGAGCTACACCCGCGCCGGCGCCTTCAAGGCCGACAAGGAAGGCTACATCACCACCAGCGACGGCACTGCCCGCCTGCAAGGCTATGCCGTGGATGCCAACGGCAAGATCATCAATGGCGTGTTGACCGACCTGCGGATCGATACTTCGAACCTGGCGCCAAAGCCGACCAGTTCGATCTCCTCGACCATCAACCTGAACTCCAGCGAAAAAACGATCAACGTCAACCCAACGGCCCCGGCCCCGGCGTATGTGTTCGATCCGACCAAGAGCGAGACCTACAGCAAGCAG
>NZ_JBYSWT010000031.1:0-90606 GCF_058781435.1 Pseudomonas sp. FW507-12TSA | reverse complement strand
GCCAGATCTCCCTGGCCAGCTTCACCAACGAACAGGGCCTGCAGCCGATCGGTGGTACCCAGTGGAAGGAAACCTACGCCTCGGGTATCCCGGGTTATGACGCACCCAAGACCGGCACCTTGGGCGCGATCCAGTCCAACTCCCTGGAAGAGTCCAACGTCAACCTGACCAACGAGTTGGTGAACCTGATCAAGGCCCAGAGCAACTACCAGGCGAACGCCAAGACCATCTCCACCCAGAGCACCATCATGCAGACCATCATCCAGATGGGCCGATGATGCGCTGATGCCGATAAGCAAACAGCCCCTGGCTCAAGGGGCTTTTTTGAAAGCAGGGTCTAGTCCTGAAATAGATTTACACTTTCTGACCTTTCCTCAGGAGGAACCAATGGATTCGGGAAAAAAGCCCCGACAGATGCCGAGGCGAGGAATTACCTAGAGGCTTATGTCTCCACTGTGGGGGCCTCTGTCGAAGCCCTTCCACGTACTCTCAGATCAAGCCAAAACATCCCAGGTCAACGCAACCGCTGCGCCTGGAACACTTGCAGCGAGCCACAGCCCCTGACCAGCGGGAAGAAATAATGGGTATGGCAGAGCAAGCTCAGAGCCTGTGCCGACAGCCGAGCTCGCGTTTGCGGAGAAAATGATTGGCTTGGATTGGTCGGCAATGCTCGAAGGAGCAGAAGTACCAGTGAACACTCCCACTCCGCCGTTGGACGTGCTGATGAGGCAAGTGCTAACAATCACACCTGAGGTGTTTGCCGCAGGAGCTACAACCTGAACCACATTGCTACCCGGGTTTACTGTCAGGTAATTCTTGCCAACTTTTACTGCGTTCATATTAACCACCTATTGAGTCGAATGTTGTATCGCGGAGAATTCCGCTTTCATGTCGCTCAAAGGCGATGAGTTGAAGCTCTTGGCTTTCTCGGTTGGCGAACTGCAAAAACAAGTCCACCAGGATCTGAAGACAACATGCTAAAGCCTCGCAATATCACGGGACCCTAGTGGCTTCTTAGAACACGTTATTCCAGGTGTAGCTACCGGTTTTCCACTGGTGGTCCGGATAGAACACTCGAGGAGGCTTGATTGTCGGGGTGTAGCCGAAACGAGCCCAGACCGGCCGCTCAGTTACGATCGCGAAGCTGCCATTCGCCTGCAAGCGGATAGTTGCACCAGGATGACCAGCAGTGCCGCTCTGCCACAGCGGGGCATTGTTTGCCGCATAGATAACGAGGTTACCATCGCCTTGCATCACGCATCTCACGGCACCCTTGTTCTGTGTGTAGGTTGCCCAGACGACGCTGAAGTTCGGACCGTAAACCACCAGGTTGCCATCCCCTTGGAAGACGAGGGAGTGATCACCAGCGCTATAGAACTGGCCTGGAACCAACTCGGTATTGCCATCGATGATCATCGCCGCCCCCACTGCCGGAGTGAACAGACGACCATTAGGTGCGAACCAGTGAGGAATGGTATCGATGGTTACAATATTCCCGTCATCCTGAACCTGGGTGAACGCGCGCAGCGACGCATCTTCACGCGAACCCATGGTGGGATCGCTCGGAGTAGTCGCCCAGATACGACCACGCAAAGGGTCATCCAGGACGAAGCCATAGTTCATGAAGACCATCATGGGGTCTTTGGTATTGCCCTTGCTCACCTCCGTGAAGGGAGTGCTCTGGTCGGCAACCCATATCGCTTGGGCACCGTCATACAGCGCAAGGTTGCCATCAGCCTGGAAGATCAGCTTGAAGCGCTTGTTGGGAGACTGCAGATACTGATTCGGCTTCATATAGTAACGAGCCGGCAGCACAGAGGAGCCGTTGTCAGTAAAGTCGTATCGGATATAAGCCATGTTTTTACCTATTGAGTCGAATGATTATTTGCGGAAAATTCCGCTTTCATGTCGCTCAAAGGCGATGGGTTGAAGCTCTAGGCTTTCAGTGACTGCCTAATGGAAACTAGTCCACGTTTTGGGCGCTGGGCGCGGGTAACACATCATAAGTAATAAAGACCAGAAGTTGGCCACCATTCTCATAAGCCCAGAGGCCGTTACCAGGAGGTAGATAGACTGGATTTGGGAGTGTCTCTGAACTTGACCACGCCATCAACAGCACCGGGACACCCGGACCACTCCAATAAGAAGGCTCAGCTGTACCGGTCGAAATAAACGAGAGGCTACTGCCTACGATCTGAGTAGTACGCAGGATGATTCCATTAACGTTCGCAGACGGTGCAATAAGCTGTTGTTTCCGTGTGACGTTGGCAGAAATGAACTTCTGGCCAAGTGTTACTGGTTCCATGATTTTCACCTTTGAGTCGAGTAAGTGATTGCGGAGATTTCCGCACTCATGTCGCTCAAAGGCGATTGCTCGAGGCTCAAGGCCTTCACACGGGTCGAGAATGTAAGCACCAACAACGCAGTGGGTTTCGCTTCTGATACACCCGAGGAGTGGAATTACTATCTCAGCAAAATACTGTATATGCAACCAGTATTAATTCTGGCTGTTCGTATCCACGGTCAGAAGGCCTCACCCGACCGGCCTGGTCTCGTCATCGACACTCCAGAAACGAAAAAGCCCCAGCGGATGCCAGGGCCTGGGAACAAAATACCCGCACAAGGCGGGCATTTCGGGAAATTGCTGTTTCAGATCTGATGGCTGTAAAACAGCGAGTACGACTCGATACCGTCGTTGGGCTGCTTGATACCAGCGTTGGAGTAGTGCGTGGCACGAATGCCGACCTTCTGAGTCTCGCCGATCTTCAGGCCAGCACCGATGCGGTCTTCGAAGTTAAACGCCGAACCGAACTCTTGGTCACCTGCGGAGGTTCCGGAGAACACCGCCACCCCAATACCTGCCTCAACGAATGGTTTCACGTTGCCGCTACCGAACTCGTAGACGAACACCGGGGCGAAAGACAGCGAGTGCGCGCCACCGGAAGCGTCTCCCGCCTCCCAATAGGTATAGCCCGCGTCCCAGTAGCCCGTGAGGCGTCCTGTATTGGACTCAAACCAGCTCTTGTCCCAACCGAAACCCATACCTACCCGGGCAGTAAGGCCACCTTGACTAGTGGCACCAATCGCACCTGACAATTCCGCGGCATTCACACCAAAGGACGCGCAGGAAAACAGTAAAGCACCCAGCAGAATTTTCTTCATTTTATGACCAATAAGTACTGATTATGAGAGGTGTAAGCAATCACCGACGGCTAAGAGGCGTTGAGCCATCAAATCGTTCAATGAAATTTTCACCTGTCATTTTTAACTTATGATTTGGCCGTTTTACCTATGGGTGGCGCAGATTCATTAGCGAATACAGCAACTAAAAAACCCGGCTCAATGTCCGGGTTCTGTACGGCTACAAGCGGCTCACAGCATTTGGCTGGACGGCTGATCACATCGCAAAGAAGGTCGGCAAGACCCGCCAGCACGTCAAACAAGTGATGACGCTCGGCAATGCCAACGTAGGCGTTCAACAACTTGTCGCCTCGGGCCAGGTATCCGCTACAACTGCGGTACAGGTAGTGCGCCAGCGCGGCGAGGAAGCGGGCAAGGTGCTCGGCGGTGAACTGCAAAAGGCCAAGGCCACCGGTAAGTCAAAGGTAACGGCTGGATCGATGCACGAGCCAACGACTCCACGCTTGAAGCCATCCGCACCGCGGCACAAGCGCTGATCAAAACCTTGCCGGAAGGCAGCCTTGAAAGCTCAGGGCCTATTCTGAGCCTGCCTGCACATCTTGTTCTGAAGCTGCACCAAGCGATTGCCGCTGCCGATCAGGGAGCCTCGCAAATCAATTGCGAAGCCCTCAATCACCCGGATAGAAAAATTGAATTCCCCATGAAGGGGTTCAGTCCACAACTATGAGTACAGTAAATCTGACGAGGTAACAGCGATGACTATCGAAGCAGAGACACTGGTTGAACTGACCGAGACCCTGAAGAGCAAAGGCATGGTTCTCCTATCGGACGTGACGTTCATTCGCGCCCCATACCGATACAACCATCGCTGGGTGTGCAGCGTAGAGTAACGCTCGCCACAATCACCAAAGCCACTCTGTCTGCCGGCACTGGGCTCCCTCCCCGCGCCGGCACCGTCGTACCTACTCCCCTCCTCTGACTCCGCGCCCTAAGGCATCCTCATCGACCAGGCCCTCGAAGGTGTTGCCGATCCCGACAGTGAGCTCGGCATCGATGTCCTGGTGCAAGGCCTGATCACTCGCCTCTTCACTGATGGGGCAATCACCACTGATGAATTCAACCACTACTGCAAGCGCTTGGACGTCTGTCAAAAGCGCAAGGAGGCAGAATGTCCACATCCCCAGTCAAGTCGCTCATCGATGAGCAGTTGGAAGACATCACCGCTCACAACCTGCGCGATGCCTATACCTGGCCGAGCGCCGAGGTTTCTTCGGGCCGCCAGTTGAACAGTATGCGGAGACTGGTTACCGCGATCGGGTACGGCAAGTGCTGCGCTATCGCGTGGCTCAGTTGGAGCAGCGGCAATGAGCGGTGCCGGCGCGCACAAGCGCGGCCAGCAGTTGGCGATCCGCTGCGCAAAACTCCGTCGCGATGGCCTGTCCCTTTCCGAGGTGGCCCAGACAAACGGCATCAAGAAGGAGCAGGCCAACCCCAAGATCATCCTGCGCGAGCGGCTTCTGTCCCTGGTCGAGACGCAATCGCCCTGCTCTGCTGGCGCAGCTCCATCCCTGCTCTCGTCCTCTGCACGACTGCAATGCTGATCATTGCCCTCACCGTTCACCTCGCCCAATAACCCACATCTTTCACAGCTGCGCATCGGCGCGGCGGGAGATAGTCATGTCCGCACCAACCCGCGCCCTGTGGGAACCCATGCGGGCACGTCGAGAAGTACAGTGAAGTGCGGCGAGACCTGGAGGTGCAGCCATGACCTACACGCCATCGCCAGACGCATCCGCAAGCAGTACAGCGAGTAACCCTTCCCCCAACAATGCAAGCCTGCCGGCGATGGCGGGCGAGGAATTCCTATGGCCAATACAAAGGCAGCGCAGGCCGTAGAGCTTGCGCCCCGCTTCATCACGCAATGAAGGCTCCGGCATACCTCGGTATGTGCAGAGAAGAATTCAAGAACACCGTCAGGCCGCACCTGACTGAGATCCGCATCGGAAAACAGGGTGTGGCATTCGATCGCGATGAACATCATCGATGGGCAACGTGGGCTACACAATGACCTGGTCTTTCCCTACGGACAGCCTGAACAGTTCGGGCCAACGGCAATGCATAGGATGAATGAATCGGCCTGGAAGAAAGCCAGGGTCTGCGCAGCTGACAAATGGGAGAAGGACCATAAGTCATCAGCGCACCCTGGATTCAGATCAATCAGAATTCACGACTTGAAGCACTCCTTTGGCAGAGGCTGCGTGCAGCAAACGTGATAGAGGAAGATCGGAAAGCGTTGTTGAGTAACAAGAACGTCAGCATCACGAGCCACCATTCTACCCCGGAGCTGCAGCATCTGATTGAGGCAGCGAACAAAGTATCAGCGACCGATTCGCGAGGGCCGGCACTAACCATCTTGAGGAGGAAAACGGTTTGAACCCCCGCAAATCCCTGGGCATGAAAAAGCCCAACCTGTGAAGATTGGGCTAAGTCATTGAAAAATATGGTCGGGACGGAGTGATTCGAACACTCGACCCCTAGCACCCCATGCAAGCGGACACATCTACAGGCCGCTAAACACAAGGCTTCGCGTCAGGCGCTCGCTGCAACGGCACCTAACAGTCATGAACCATAATTTACAAAGTCACTCGGAAAGTCACTCGGCCTTTTGGTCCCTCCTACGGCGTCCTGCCGACCGAACACCATCCTCTACCCCATACACCTCGTCGCCTCAAATAGCTGCCCCGCTCAACCTAGATTACTGTATGCACATACAGCACTGGACTTGAGGCAGTACCATGCACCCCGACATTGAAGACACAGCAGACTGGCTGGGTATTCCCACGACAGAAGAAATGCTGCAGCAGCACATCGTCTTGCTTGAGAACGAGATCCATGAGCTGAATCAGCAGTTGCGCACAGCCCGGGAAAACATCCACAAGCTAGTAGGCCTGTATTCGAATGCAGAGCGTGATCGCGAGGAAGTGCTAGTCAGGCTTCGCAGCATGGCAGCTGAGGCCACACAGCATCGAAACAAGGCCCTAGCGCTTGAGTCCTCGTGTGAGTTTCTGCGGCGCACAAACGAGGATCTTCGCAGGCAGATACCAAGGCCCAGCCAGCGCCGGTAGTTATGGTCTTCCAGCAACTCCTTCATAAGCCTGTTCACACGTTACTCCCCTACTCCGGCTTTGATCAGCCTCTGCTGCCAGGTCTCCCGCTCGCGCGTCAGCGCGCTTGAACAGCTCGGCAAGCACCAGGGCGGTGCGGGTTGCTGCCGCGCTTGCGGCGGCAGTGCAGGAATTGCTGCTGGCCGTACGCTTGAGGCGCTCTGTGAGATCGTCGACGGCCCGCTGCAGGCTATCAGCAGCAGAGCGAGCGGTAACAGCATCAGCGACCGCGCTATCGATTTTCCGTTGTCCATCCTGCACCGCCTTGTTGATTGAGTTCTGCCGGGCCTGCTCTTTGTCGCGCTCTGCCCGCTCATCGATGGCCCAGGCTTGCTTGTCGCCGGCGTCCCGGTTGCTCCAGCGCACCTGCCATTCGGCATCCCTCACTGCCTTGCCGTGGCCGTAGACGCTGAACAGAGCCCAGGCTTCCAGGCCGGCCAGCAGCAAGGCAGCCAGAGCAATTCCGCCAACCTTCAGCACTAGGGCGTTCATGCCAACACCTTCAGCGCCAGTTCATAAATGGCCTTGCGATCAGCCGCGCCATTCGGCACCCGGTCCGGCTGCCCAGTGTTGATAATGCTGCCGATGTCCTGGATTCGGCCGGCGTCGGCCAGATCGTTCAGGCCATGAGCGGCCCACCACCAGGCGGCCGACTGTGCCGCGTGCTCGGCCTGCTCGAGCAGCTCAGGCTGGGCTTCTAGAGGCAGACCCAGGCCTTCGCCGGCGGCACGGTAGTTCGATCTGCCGGTGACCTGCAGCAAGCCGCGGCCACGAAAGCGCCAGCCATCGCCAGAGGCCTCCGGGCCGTTGCCCATGCGGCCGCCATACACTTTGTTGGCGATCTTCTCAGGCTGACGAGCGCAGGTGGCAGCGGTCTCCGCGGTGAACCGGTTGGGCCAGGTTCGCGCCAACGCCTCGGCGCTGTAGTTCAGGTTCTCGACGAGGCTGCGCAACTGGCCAGACTCATGCCCGACCTGGGCCAGAAACGCCGCATGGCGGATCCGGCTATCGATCTTCCAGCGAGCCATCGCGCGGTTGAGTGCAGGAACAAAAACGCCGGCTCGAGGGCCGGCGTTCGGAAGGATCTGCAGCAGTTGCTGCTCTGTGAGTGGCATTGGATTTTTCTCCAGGCAAAAAAATACCCGCTCGATGGCGGGTGATGGTTATTCAAACAGCGTTAAATGGACGCAGAAGTCAGCATAAGAATTGTTGCTCTAGCCTCGGCCCTGGCTGCTCTAATCTCTTCAGGAATCTGCGTGCCTTCTTCGAGTAGCGCGAAAGCATGCCAGTCGGTTTCTTTAAGATAGGCCCGGGCCCGACTCAGACTGATTGAATCAGTCAGGTCCTGTTCGGTTTTGATCTGTTCAAGCTTGCTCAAGTCGATCATTTACTGAGACCTCCAGCGGTTCGCCAGCTGGCGAAACTACCTTAAGCATCACCGACCTGGTGTCCGGAAACCTTACTGGGCCAGCGCGCACATCAAGAACAATTGGCTCCGCCGGGTTCCGGTACTCCTCAGGACTGTCTGAAGTCACAGGAAGGCGTAGCGTGAAGCTCAAAACCCCATCAATACGGCTGACAAATTCACTCTCAACAAAGAACCGGTTTCCAACCGCGGCGCCGGGCAGCCGGTATCCATCAGGGATGCCGGAAAGGTCGATTGACTCGCCATTGATTGTGATTACATCACCGGATACTGATGCCGTGAGCGGCCAATCAACCAAATCTGCCCATAGTTTGATTTTCATTACTTCCACCGTCCGATAGCCAGGATATTCCCCGAAAACGTTTGTGCTGTCGCACCGTTGCGCCCAAAAACGAACGCGGTTGTGCTCGGGGCCTGAGTGTTCTTGATGCTAAAATCATTACCGGCAGAGGGGTATAAAGTAGCCATCAGCGCGGTATTTCCAGTTGCAAATACAGAGGGGATTGCAGCCGATATCGTGAAGTCTGTATTGGCTGGCACGGAGGCCGCAGTAGAAATCGGGCCTTGTATAATGCATTGCCCATTTGCATATTTGAAAACATCAAAACCACTAACTACAGTTCTCGACATAAGACCGCCTGCCGTTTGCGGGTCAAGAACAGCAGACGCCATCGTCACATCGACACCCAGCGCAGTTCTGGCAGCGGCTGCACTATTAGATCCAGTTCCCCCCTTCGCAACAGGCAGCACGTCATAGTTCCCTGTCGTGCCGAGATCGGCCATCTTCTGGCCGTACTGATTAGTCCAGTCTCTAACCTGATCAGCCAGCCCTTTCTGATAACCCTGCACAGGTACTACCGCATAGGGTTGCACCGATGCAGTAGGACCAAGGTAAGCGGGCAGGACCGATATTACAGTGTCGCTCGCAACATTCTGTAACTCGTACTGACGACCATCAGGACCGATAAACGCATCACCAATTCGCGTGTTCGCAGCGAAGCCGGTACTCACGCCGGTTACTGTAGTTGATCCATTTGTTACTGATACTGTCCCCAATCTATGCCATGCCATAGCTCGGTGCTCTCCAGTTAAAAACCACTCGGTGGCGGGCTTAGCTAGGTGTTCCGCATAAGCTAACTCGTCGGGTCAAATGGGTATGGATATTTCGATGCATCTATATACATACAGGAAGGCCGGGGCTCATACGAAAGAGAGTATATTCCCCAGCGCGTACTACTGTGCACTGTCATGTAAGAGGATTCAGAAGCAGCCCAAAACAAATGCGTCACGCCGCCCAGGTATCCAGTGCAACCTTCTTCCTCGCCTGACATTGTCGGAGACAGTTCGTTAAAGTTCCAAGTGCTACTGAAGCACCCGCGAGACCAAGGGATATGAGCTGCATATTCAACAGAAGGATCGAGCTGAATATTTACATACCATGCATGCCAACCTGCGATCCATGGCGAGCCACGCGATTCATGCTGGCCTACAAAGGACCCGCCGCCAACGAAAGGAGTTGTCGGGTTCTTATCATCCCAAGGGCCAGCTGGCGGAGGCGACGTGCTTGTGCCGATCACATTTAGTGGGCGCTGCAAACTATTGAACGTGAACGATGAATCCTCAGCTCTAGTTTTCAAGCCGGCCCCCTTGAATATGGGCGCCATGATGTCAAAGCAATAGACTTTTATGCCCGACACAGGTCCGGCGAAGTAGAACACATGCTTATTTCCCTCTTTCGACTCGGTTGGTTTTGCGCAGTTGCCAACCGTGAAAACAATAGGGCTTATAGCATTATCGACTGTGAACTTATAGATCGCATCATTGTATATGGGCTGATTAGCCCTTTTCCACCACCCATGAAATTCCACGGGACCACTCTTAATCAGCCCATAAATTGACTTCGACGTATCATACAGAATGTCGCCGCTTGGATTTCGAACGATAAGCGCCGCCTTCTTCATCAATAGTACCCATAAGTGATTCGGCAATTCAAAGCAAAGTACCCAGAGTCAAAAAGATAACTCCACGACAATAAATTCTGCGTGAGTGTTACCCCTGGTTTCTTGCCAGTGGTCCGCTGTGAGTCTTCCAAGGCCGTCACGATGTAGAAATAGTTCCGACCAGCAGGAAGCTGTATTACTGAAGATCCGTTCTCCTTATTTGTAATTACAAAACCTTCGACCTGGCTTAGCGCCTTGGTCATATCAACTGTAACGACATTGCTCGCATCCCGAGCCACAAGTCCGGCCGTCATGTTGCGTCCACGCTCAAGTCGATAGCCTTAACACCGTTCGGGTAGTAGATATAAATCCCGCTATTATTAATCACAAGTTTATTCCCCCCTCCAACTTGCCCCATCATCTGGAAAGTTCCGTCTGGCAAAAATGCCCAGCCCGAAACGTCTTTCACGTAGTTGCTTGAGGTTAGGTTGCTACCGATCTTGAGCATGTTGATCGACCCGTTCTCGATGAATGCAGAGCGAATAAACGTCTGGCCGCCAGAGACCGAGAAAGGCGAAACGGGGGTTCCGTTTGCCAGGTTCAGCAACATGAAAGTGTCGGCACGTACAGTGAATTGCGACGAGACTCCGGACGGATCCACTTGCAGGCCCAGACCGAAAGAGGCTGCGTACCTCTGCCCGCCCGCGGTTGTCTCCATCTTCACAGACCAGATAGTCGAGAGCTTTCCGTTTGTGTCAGCAAGTGCAGATGAAGTCATCTGTATTGCAGCCTTGTTGTCAGCCACAGCGGCGTTGACTTGACTCAGTTGCTGGGCTGTAGCCTGTTTGTTGTTCGCCATGGTTTGCTCAACAAGCGTGATATTTGCCGCCTGCTGATCGACTTTTGAGTCAAGGGTTGTTGTACGCTTGGCTTCAGCTTCAATTGCAGTTGCACGGACCTTCTCTTCTTTCGCGATTGCCGCCACACTGTTGAAGCCGCGGAGGGCATCGGCCAGATCTCCAGCGCCATCATCCTCTCGCGCCGCAGCTCGCAGCGTGCTCTGCGTCGAAGCCTGGGCTGTGACCTGGCCATCGATGCGTTCGATGCTGGTCTTGTTGGTCTGGACCTGCTGTGCGAGGCCGTTTGCTGCTTCGACAGACTGCCCGACATCGATCCAGAACGACTGGGCCGGCGGCGGATTGTTCGCAGGCACATCCATGATGGCCTGGTAGATGCGACCACCCTCCACAACCATCTGGCCTTTTAGGTACACCGCCGAGGGGTCGTAGCCCTTCAGCCCGTCGAGCGCGTCGATCTGCTCCTGCAGGCCTGGGATCTTCTCTATGTCGCTGAGCAGATCCTGTCCGAGCTCGGTCTTGCTGATCTTGCCGGCCAAGTAGTCGAGGATCGGCGAGGCGTCCGAACTGGCCTGGCCGCGAACCCCGTTTACAGCTGGATAGAACGGTCCGACGTTGCCGGTTCGATCCACCAGGCGAGCCCAGAAGAAGAACTGCGCGCCGGCGGCAAGGCCCTGCATCAGGAAGTCCGATTGCGGATAGGCCAGGTCCGAGAGCTTGGCGGCCTGCTCCAGGCTGTTGCCGGCGCCATACCAGATCTCGGTTCTCTGGGTGTCCTCGGCGCCGACCGGGAATCCCCACTTCAACTTGATGCCGAACAACTCGCTGGAGGTGTTCAGATACGCCACCGCCGGCGGAACACCGTCCTTGCCCTTGAGTTGGGTTAGTTCTGAGCTCTTCCAGATCGAGGAGATCTCAAACGCACTCACCGCCCGTACCCGGGCCAGGTATGCGCCAGCGTAAATACCAGTGACATCTACGCTGGTCGAGCCGGTGCGCTGCACCTTGATCCAGTTCCCGCTGTCCTTGCGCCACTCCACGTCGTAACCGACAGCGCCGGATACCGCGGGCCAGGCAATCGTCATCGTGCTGACAGCCAAGCCTTGGTCGATGGCGTAATCGGAAGTCAGCGCCACGCTCGCCGGCGCCGGAACAGTAGTCACCGGAATGATGCTGATCGGCCGTTCTTCCAGGCGAGCCCCGGTGTCGATCGATGCGTATTTGCTGGGCTCATACTGCAGGGCGCTAATTTCGTAGTCGCCTTCCGGCGTTCGTGCAGTTCGAAGCACGCGATACAGCGGAATGGCCAGATCATCAGCATCGAGGGCCCACTGCAGGTCCTTGGCGGGAGGTTCGCTATAGGCTGTGGTCACCGTGACCTGACGCCCCTTGACGCTCTGCACCGTGCGTCCCTCAGCTCTGCCAGCGGGCAGATTGATGATCAGCCGATCGCCGGCCTTCGCCTGGGTGTCCCGGTCCAGCGTCACCACGCGACCAGCCGCTGCCGCGATTCGTCCGCCCACCTCTCGGCCCGCCAGCAGCGAATCGGCAACCGGGATGATGAAGCCAGGCAATGGAATGTGCCCTTCCATCCCGGTCTTGAAAGTAACTGTCCGGTCCTGGTTGTTGCTCAGGATTGCCCACTTGGCGCGGCGCTGGGCCTCACTGGCCCGGGTGCAGCCGATTGCGCTGATCTCGGTAGGCTTGTCGCCAAACCGACGTTGCAGCGGAAGATCAGCATAGGGAATGACGTCGGTGTCGTAGTTGTTGGCCGGATTGTCGTAGCTCACCAAGCAGCGGGTGTAGCGGGTCTTTGCCGATGCGCTGCCGTAGGAAAACTTGCCATCCACCACGTTCGCACGGGTGAACACATAGTCGATGTCCTGGGCCCGAGGCATATCGGCCTGCATGACGAGCTGGCCCTGAGCCCAGCAGGTCATACCGCGATAGATGCCGGCGATATCCCGCAGCAGTGACCAGGCATCGGCCTTGCCTTGCAGGTTCATGTCGCAGAGGAAACGCGGCTCCTGGCCGCCCAGGCCGTTGGAAACCAGCTGATCGCAGTATTGCGCGATCCGGTAGAGCTCCCACTTGTCGACCATCCAGCTCTTGATGCGCTTGCCCAGACCGAAGCGGTTTTCGGTGCAAATGCCGAAGGTGATCCAGGCAGGGTTGTTGGTCCAGGCCTGCTTCATCGTTCCATCCCAGATCCCCGAATAGGTCCTGGCCACCGGATCGTAGTTGCTGGGCACCTGCCACTTACGGGCTTTGCACTTCACGGTGACGGCAGGAATGTTGGTGAACTGCTCGGCGTCGAACTCGATGTAGAGCAGTGCGGTATTCGGGTACCGGATCTTGGCGTCGATCACCTGGGTGTAACCGGCGATCAACATGGTGTCGGCCACTTTGTTGGTGTTCTGGTTCGGGGTAATGCGACGCACCCGGATCTGCCAGCCCGACGTCGCAGGCGGCAGATCAATTCGGCGAGAGCGCTCGTAGCGAGAAGTGCTCTTGCCGTCCACGGCCTCGGCCAGGACCTGCTGATAAGCTCCGCCGTCGGTGGCTACATCGATCGCGTATTCGATTCGGTAGCCCTTAACGTTGCCCTCGTTGTCCTGTGCCTGTAGCGCCGGCCACGCCATCCGCACCCGTACTGCCGAAAGCTGAGTGTTGCTGATCGACTGCACCCACGGCGCACCGCTGCGCAGCTCGATGTTCAGCGAGGTTTCATTCTCGACCGAGGGAATGCCTGGGATGTAGTCCTGGTCCACAGAACCCGGCCGCCACTCCCACTTCACGTTGGTGAAGTTGTAGGAGCCGCTGACATCCTGAATTGGTGTGTTGTCCAGGTAGATATCGCGAGCCGTTGGCGTGCCCTCGAACTCGCCCTCACCTACCGCGATCAGGATCTTGGCCAGGTTAGTGGAGCGTAGGCTGTCGGCTGCCTCATAAGGCATTTTCGGCTTTTTCTGACCGCCTTTGGCACCGTGGATCTCGACGTCCATCTTTCCTCCAGGCATAAAAAAACCGCCTCAAGGCGGCTGTTTGACGTTGTGGTGTTTAAGCTTTGTCTTCCGCGTATATCGAGGCAGAAATGATCGCCCCGCCCCACCGGCGCTCACCGATGCAGATAGGGACCGGGTTGCCACTCGCGGTGGTGTTTTTCGCACTGCCGAAGGCGTAGGAAGGCATGTTCTCGGGTGAGGCGCTTTGCTTGAGACCGCCTTGCTGGGGGCTGAGCATTTGGATCACGCCGCCGGCGACAAGGCCGATACCCGCAGGCGTCAAATAAGGTGCGGTTACAGGAAAGGCCCAGGAAATCGCAAGCAACACGACGCCTACTATCGTTTGCAATGCGCCACCACGCTTGCTTCCACCAATCACTGGCACTATTCGCAATTCGCGAGTACCGCCGAGATCCAGCTCAGACTCTCCTACATTTTTACGATTTCGGAACACCGCAAAACGCATACCGAGGGAAGCAAGCCGTTTAATTTCGTGCTCAAATCCCTCAATGGTGCAGTTCAGAGCTTTGAACACTTCTCGGGATGTGCCCGAGTCAATCTTCCTGGAATGACGTCTGCCAAATTTTTTAGCAAGAGATCCCGAAAGCATGATCGACGTCATTCCTTGGGCGGTCATAACTGCAGCAGCCATATTTCTCTCCTTCCAAAAAAAACCGCCTTTCGGCGGTTTTGGTCTTATCGGCATTGCTGAAGAGAGTCTCGCAACCCTCCTCTCCCAATTTGTGACCATGCAACTCGCTGGTAAAGCTTCGCGACGCTTCCTGACTTAGCCTCTCGAATATCCAGCACATCATCAGTTTGTTGCGCAAAACCATTGACCAGGCGATACCCAGTAGAGGTTTCAGTCATGCTCGCGTTTGAATTGTGCTCCTGCCATTCAGGGAACACGCATAGAGCAAAGGCTTTAGGTGTTTTCGCAGATGTAACCGTGACTTCTGGTGTCGACGACATCAGATCTGCAGACGAAGAACACCCCGCCAACACCGCAAAAGCCACGGCCGCTATCAGAATTCGCATGTCGGTCCCTCTATATGGTTTGAGGGCAATCTACCATTGCAGAACACGCGCATCAAAACGCCACATTAGCGGCCTCCAGATTGACAATCTGGACCAGCTGCAGCTAAACCCGTCCATGGTTAATGCACCTCACCGAGCCCCGTCAGCAGACACACTTAGCATTCCCGGTTCATTGGTGGAAACCTCTACCAGGACCCTCCTCTTTTCAGAGTCGCAAGTGATCAGGACGTCCATGCCGTTGCTGTGAACGCGCACAGCCTTTTGGCCAGGCGCATCCGAGACCTTTTCTATGCGAGACGGACGAGAGTTCAGCTGGGCGATGATCTGAGCTTGTGCTTGCTCGCACCGACTGAAATCCATTGGTACCACGCTTGAATGGGTGTCGGCAGACACCGCGAACGGGCAGAAAAGAAAAAGTACGGCAACCGCAAAACATCCTTTACCCATGACCAGCTCCTCCATGCACATGATCAGTTATCTTGGCGGTGTACCCGCCAGCACCTACATATGCCTGGACCTGCCGCTTATCCTTTCGTTCAAGCTATTTGATGCTGCTGCGAAAAGGCTGACTCCAGATGCAAAAAGCCCAGCGCCGGGCTGGGCTGTCCAGCTCACCACTCGTAGTAGTGCACACCGCCTTCGATTCGAGGCTGCTTAATGTAGCCATCACCCTCGACAACCCTCTCTCCGCGCCCGCTGTATGCCCCGCCAAATGCTCCACGGATAACCAGCCGACCATTGTTGTGCATAGAGCCTGCTAGCTTCCCGAAAGGCTCAACAACCAAAATTGACCCTGCAGCAATGCTTGTTGAACCGTGACTACTGCCTACCACCTCAAGGCGGCTGCCCTCCGACAGAGAAGTTGAGCCATGGTGCTGACCCTCCACAATCACCCTGCCGTTGCCCGAGACAGATAGCGAGCCGTGATGGCTACCAGCGATTACAAACGTGCAGCCGATCACGGTAATGCTCCCATGATGAGAACCCAGCAGCACCTCATCAGAGGTGATCTTCGAACCAGGCACACGTTTACCATCGATGATGTCGAAGCTATCCATGACCAAGCCTATTCAGATCAATATGCCATCAGCATATCTCTCAAGGATTGGAAAGGTAGACTGTGAAAACATCCAGTACAGCCCCTTGCTGTCCGCTCATCCACCCTGGACGGAAAGCCAGTACGCGACCTAGACCTGGGCGTAGTAGCGTTGTGCCTCCCAACGAACTGCCCCGGTCCGTTGCCGGAAAGCCCAAGGACTGGGATAGCGCCAATATCGGCGCCTATAACGCAAGGAAAGTGAAATGACAGAAAAGGTTGGAGTATCAAGCTTTGAATCAGGAGTAGTGTTTGCCTTGGCAAGCATTCGGCTGTACCTACAGTCACGCCCTGACTGGGATGAAGCAGAATTCAATAAATACGTAAGCTTTTTCAAGGCTACAAAACAAAGCGACGCCGAAAGAGCCTCATTTGAGCAGGCTCTTAATGCGATTCATTCTTCGCATCCAAATATTATTGAAGCCATAAGCCAAATCGAAGACGCAAAGTCTTAATGGCTTGATGCAGCGCATTGTCGCGAATCACGACTCCGACAATGCGCACTTCTCCTTTTTCGGTCACCTCGAACGGTTGCTTCATAACTCTCTCCCACGGCCATGCCGCATCATGTGCTTGATTGTGCATTTTTGTGCCTGAGAATCAGGCGCGTTCGGTCATGCCATGGACCTCCGAAAACGATGATCTCGGACGGCCTGCCGTACAGGTGGTGCAACAGGAAAGGCCCGGGGCCGAAAACCTCGGCAGCCTCGCCTGGTAGCGCAGGACCCGCACCGAGGTAAATCCCTGCATGGTTGGGGTGAGCCGTGCGGCCCACGGTCATGACGATCATGTCTCCGCGCTGCGGCTGATCCACCCGGTAGAAACCTGCGGTCTCATAGGCCTGCTCGTAGAGGCTGGGGCCGTCGGCATTCTCCCACCAACCGTCATCCCGTTTGAAAGCTTCGAACTCAAGCCCCCACTCGCGCCTGTACCAGTCCGCGCAGACTTGCCAGCAATCCCAGGCGCCGTGCACGAATGGCCGCCCCAGCAGCGGCGTTTCACCTGTTGGCATCACGGCCCGCAGGTCGCCCTCCGGCCAGGACAGGATGTACCACGGCAGCCCGGTGGCCTCACACATGGCCCAGTCGCGCGGCGAAGGCCTGCTGGTGGCGTCCGGGTGCGAATGCACGATGCCGATCACCTCGCCCTGCTCCTCGGCTTCGGCGTACTGCTCCGGTGCGATGCGGAACTCCTCCGTAGGCTCGGTTGCGACGTTGGTGCAAGGGAAATAGAGCTGCTTTCGGCCCACAGCAAGGATCAGCCCGCAGCACTCCCGCGGGTACTCAGCCGCAGCGTGCTTCTGCACGGCAGCAAGGATGTGTTTGAGCATGGTCAGCTCCTCACGATCAAGGAGACAGCGGGATACCCCCCGAATGGCAAGGCATTTCCTTCGCCGAACCTGCATTTGCAGCCGGTCGAAAGCAGCCCATTGCACTGGTCTTTTTCGGGATCATCGGTGGGGTTGCCGTCCATGTCGAAGTAGCCTCCGGTCCACCCACAGTTCGGCCCCCGGTACCCGGCGGTCAAAGCCCAGTGGCAAAGCGTGGTCATCTGGCGGCCAATTGACTCCGAGCCCACATCGCCAGGGCTTGCAAGCTCCCAGGTCACCGACTCCCCGTCCTCGTTCGTCTTCTGGTCGATGTACCAGACCTCTATGGCTTCCTGGGTAGGGTCAGCCTGAGGATTTCCGCCCTCGAAATTTGCGGCGTCCAGGAACTGGCCCAAGGTGTTGCGCATGGTCAGCTTGAACTCCAGCAGATCGTCGAAGGCCAGGCACAACGCCGTGATACGTCCATTGACGTTGCCGACGGAGAGCTTTGGCCGAACAGCGGTACCATCGCCGTTCGCCTCAATGCCCTCGATCTGCATTGGCCAGGCACCGTACTCGTTGCCCTGCCACCAAATCGACTTGGCGGGCAGCTCATCCGCTGCAGCGCCGGCCGCGATCAGTTCCGCAGGCGTGTGCGGTATAGCGTGCCCATGGAAGCGAAGGATATCGGCGCCATAGTCCATACCGTCGAGCTCGAACAGCAATACCTCGCTGCCAGGCTCGAGAGTCTGGATATCACGAATCAGAGACATGGGATTCCCTTAGGGGTGAAAGGCCCGCTCGAAAGTGGCCGTGAGTTTGAACACGCCTCCGCCCACAGGAACCGGTGTTGGGTTCTTGCAGGTGAACAGGCCCAGCTGGCCAAGGGGTGTAGTCCACAGAAAGGCTTTCGCCCCGGCGTGCCGGTCGAAAAAGGCCATGATGTCGGCCACCTTCGACTTCGAGCCGGTATAGGTGATCGGATAGGAGTCTTGCTTATTGTTGGGACCGTCCCCCACCACCTGCTTGTACCCGCCCCCAAACTGGGTTGATCGAGTTCGATATTCGATGGTGGGGGAATCCCCGTTCTGCGTTGGCCAGGTGAAGGTCTCTATCGCCATCACGTCCTCCCATTGGTGAGTCGCCAGATGGATCCGCCAGGCTGTAGCGCCCGATTAATGGCTGTTTCAGCTTCGGTCTTGGCCGCTTGCTGAATGCTCTTCCCAATCTGTGCGGCGTCCTGTGGCGCCGTGACCGCCCCTCCATCACTGGCGGTCTGGACTGAGACTGATACAGGGAAGTTGTAGGTATTGCCGCCGCCCTGGGCACCTGCTGCGCCGGCAAGCGCCCCAGAAGTCAGCGGAGTGACGCTACCGCCGTTGGCACCAGTCATCAGGAACGACCGCCCGCCCTCGCTGTAGAGTTCGGGGCCCAGTTCGTTCACCTCGTACAGGGAATTTGGGGACACGGGACCACCAGTGGCCCGGTACCCAGAGAAGTCGACACCGGTGTACCCAGCCTGCGTTGAGCCGGCCGAGGCCGCCCCGCCACCGAAGTACGAGCCTGCAGCAGATACCGCCATGCCGAACAACGAGCTGAGCGCAGAAGAAGCCGCCTGCCGTGCTGCGATCCGAGCCATGTCGGCAAGAACCGACTTTGTGAAGTCCGCAAACGAAAACTTGCCAGTGGTGGCGAACTGCACGATCGCGTCTTCCATGGAGCCAAAGGCATTGGTGAAAAGACTCTTGGTTTGGCCGGCAACATCCCGCGCTGACTCCAGGTAGTTCTGCCAGGCAGAAGAGGCTCCATTCGTCCAGTCGCCTTGGGCGGCCGTCATCTCGTCGTAGTTGCTGACCACGGTGTCGTGCAGCTTCTGCTGGGTGGCTTCCAGCGCCTGTAGCTTTTGCGTGTACTCATCAAGGCTCATGCCCCGGGAGCCATTGCCATACTGGTTGGCCAGGTCCAGCTTCTGCTGGTTGATGCGGTCGTCGATCGCGTTCTGTTGGTTGGTCAGATCCCGCTGGCGATCACCCTGGCCAAGGCCGGCTGCAGCTCGCAGGCCCTGTTCGCGCAAGGTGTCGACTTGCTGCTGCAAGGCGCTGGTGTAGGTCTTGACCGCCAGCTCCTGCTTCTTCAGTCGGCCCTCTTCGTTCTTGGCCAGCACGCTCAGCTCAGTGTCAGCGTCCTGCTGAGCCTTGACCATGGCGGCGCGGGCATCGGCGATCTTCTGGTCTAGCTGGATGCGCTGGGCGGCAGAGGTGCTGGCCTTACCCTTGGCGGCCTCAAGTGCCGCAATCTCTGCCTCATAGGCAGCCGTGACCTCATCCCGCTCGTTGCCGATCATGGCCTCGCGCTTGAGGAGGTAGTCAGCTTGGGATACCAGGCCAGCTTTCTGTGCCGCGTCCAGCTCCTTCTGGGCGTTTTTGTACTCGGAAAGGATGCCGGTGAGGGTGTTTTTCGAGTTATTGAAGGCCGTCAGGTCGACGGCACCCACAGCAGATTTGGGGTCCTTTTTCTGCTCATCAATCGCCTTGCGCAACTGGTCGTACGCACCGCCCGAAAACTTCTTGCCGTCGAACTGGACCCCATCCAGCAGCGCCGCTTTCTGGCCAGTCTTCTCCGCATTCTGGTAGAGCGTGGTGAACTGGTCGTCGAGCTTTTTGTAAGCCTCCTGCCGCTTAGCCAGCGGATTTAGGTTCTCCATCTGCCGATCCAGATCCTTCTGGACCGCGATAAGCTCCTTGTTTGCCCTGGTAGCCTCACCGGTTGCGTTTGCGTTGCTCTCGCTGGCCGCCTGCCGCGCCTTCAGTGCAGCAAGCTTTGCTTCCAGCGCAGGCGTGGAGTCGTCGTTCTCTCCATCAGCCAAACCAAGGAAAGAATTGAGCGAACTGAGGCCATTCGACAAGGCTCCCGCGACACCGCCACCCTTTCGGGTATCCAGCACCCGCTGTGTGATTTCGATTTGCTTGGCCAGGTCCGGGAAGATCTCAGATCGAATCTCGGCGTAAGCGCCCTTGATGGCGACCTTCACCCGATCCCAATCGCGCTCGATGTCCGACAGCGATTCACGGTAGTTTTTTAGCCGCTCCTGCGCAGACTGATTCAGGTTTTCACTGAGAGTATCCAGCGCACGCTGGTGGTCACCCTGCTCGTCGATGGCCTTGATGACCTGGTACTGCTCATAGGTCAGCAGACCATATTGATCGCTGATCTTCGAAGCTGCTTCCGTCGCGGTATCACCAGCGTTGGCCAGTGACTTCGCGATATCCCCTGCCCCTTTACCAGTCACCTCACCGATAGCGGCGGCGGCCTGGGCTAGGTTCTGCATCTGGAAGCCGCTGGTAGCTGCACCAGAAGCCAGTGCGATAACAGCTTCACGCGCACCACTCAGGTTACCGGTGAGAGCCCCGGCCGACTCGCTCATTGCCTGGAGGCTGGCGATGCTTTGCCCCGCGTCGTTTGAGCCGCCGTTGATAGCGCTGTTGAACTCCCGTGCCTGCTTCATGGCGTCGAGATAGGCATACCCGAGACCACCAATGACCCCGGCGAGCAGACCTGCCGGCAACAGGGCCGCAGCCAAACTCTTAGCCGAGGCACCAGCTTCGGCGCCGAGCTGGGCAACGGCACGAACGCCGCTCCCCCAATCCCCCGACTGCAGGGCATTGCTCAACTGCATGACGTTTTCTTGAGCCTGGCGGGTGCCGAGCTTCAATTTGTCGAATGCAGTTTCTGTTGCAGTCAGACCAGCTCGGTCCTTGCCGATCTTGGCCAGGGCCTCGTTGTAGCGATCAGCGTTGATTGCACCAAGACGGAAAGCTTCATGCGCCGCCTTCTCCTGCGCCTCCAGCTTGGCCAGCTTCACATTCAGAGGATCGATGCTATTGACCGTACGCTTGAGCGCTTCGATCTGCCGGTTCTCGGCATCGATTAGGCGCTGCTTCTGGGCCGCCTCCTTCGCCTCGGCCTTCTCGATCTTGTCGAAGGATTTGCCTAGACGTTCCTGGTAGGCCTCCTGCTGCTCGATGGTGACCAGACCACCCTTGCGGGCTCGCTCAAGCAGTCCCTCTGCCTGGACCAGCTTCTCCATGCTGTCGATGTTGCCGGTCATCGCCCTGTCGAGCTGGCTGATGATGGCGATTTCGCTGGCAGCGCTTGTCCCAGCCTTACGGCTGGCGTCGACCTGGCGTTCTTTCGCGCTGGTGGCCTTGTCGATGCCCTGGGCAGCCTCCGCCTCCGCTTGGCTGATTTTCTTGCCGGTGCTGGCCAGGTCCTCCCCGGCCTTGCCAAGATCATCGACGGCCTTCTCTGCCCCTTCAGCCGCGTCGACCAGTTTATCCAGGTCATCGGCAGCCTTGACCGCCTGAGACGACTCAACCGCAATGCCAAGCGAAGCGAAGGTAGTGCTCATTTGTTGTCTCTCTGTTCAGCCATGACGGCCAGGGCTTCAGCCTCCATCTGCCGGATGTCACTGAAAATGCTTTGCCTGGATCCAGCCGGCACACCACACATTCGGATGACGCTCGGCAGGACGCCGTAGTCCAGACCGGTAGCGCCGCACGCGCCGACCCGCCACTGAGTACCCATAGCCTCGAAGACAAGGAAGGTTGGCCAAACATCCGGCCACACCTCAACGTCCTGGCCGGTCAGATCACCCGCCAGGAAGCCAAAGGTCTTGAGGTCTTCAGCAGATGGTCCCTGCTGATACAGGGCGCGTGCGACGCTTAGGAGTTTCCCAGACGGGCCTGATTGAAGGCCTCGGAGTACGTCGCCAGCACAGCACTGGGTACCGAGACAATCGAGGAGACCAGGAGACGGATGTTCTGATCGTTGAACTCCTCCTTGAAATCCCAGCCAGCGACAACAGCCTTGACCTGGTCGACCTGCAAATCGATCTGAGCGGCGATGAAAGCCATCAGGTCCATGTCATCAGCCTTGGCGACCAACGCCTTGTGGCGCTCACCCCACTCGGCGTAGAGCTCAGCCAGACCAGCCCTGTCGAGGTACTTGAACACGAACCCAACCTTTACCGGCTGGCCGCCCAGTTGCGGGACCATCACGTCGGCCTTGAATGTCGGATTCTGGATCAGTGAGAACTTGGCCATGGGTTACACCGAGGTCAGATAGCGGGTTGGCTCGGATTGCAGCGCCAGGTTGACGGTGCGGGTCAGCAGGTTGTTACGGGAAACCGCCGGCTGCTTGGAGAACGAGGTGTAAGCCCCGTACAACAGGGTGTCATTGCCTGGAAGATCGAGGCGTGCAGCATGTACCTGCTTGCCGGCATCGGCCGACATCAGCACAGCATTGAACGGCTGGGCCGGGTCATCAGCGATAGTCAGGACCATGCTGGCAGCCGACTTGTCAGTAGGGATCTGCTTGCCCTGGTCGTTCTCGAGGAACACCACGTCGAGGTAGTTCTGCTCCCCGCCGGAGAAAGCCAGATCGGTTACTTGTGGAATCAGCACCCAGGTCAGCACCTTCTTCATGGTGCCCGAACCAGTGCCTGCTGGGTAAATCTGGGTATCAGTGGTGTCAATGCCTTCCAGCGTAATCGCGGTTGCCGTAGCAGCTTTCACGCGAACGACTTTGCTGTCCAGCTTGCTCCAACCGGAGGTGAGCAGCACGATGTCTCCAGCATCCAGATCGGCGCCTACAACGGTGGCCACAGCCTCACTTGCATTGGAGATCGCAGTAAATGCCAGCGGAGCCTCGTAGGTGGCAGCGTGTTTAAAAGTGCCGCCGTTAGGAATTTTGTATCCCATTGGGTGTTTCCTCTTTGCAGAAATAACAAAACCCGCTCGATGGCGGGTTCGTTGGGTTGCCCGAAGGGCAGAATCAGTTGGTATCAGCTCGGTACTGGAAGGACACGGGCACGGTGTAGGTCGTATCCCCCTGAATGCCTGGGCCCTGATCTGGTGGCGTCATGGTGACTACCGTCAGGCCGCCCTTCTCGTTCCGCTCGTACAGCGGAAACAGTGCACTGATCTCATCAGCCAGGCTGCCGGCCGGACCGCGGTACTTGCCAGATGGTGCTACTACGCTGGCCTGGAAGATGCCGGTGTACAGCCGGTGGTCGCCCGCCAGAGTATTGCTCGCCGTGTCAGCCGGCAGCGTGTAGGTCCTGATGAAGGTCTCTCCGTCCTTTGGCGTGTAGATCTCGTTCTCGACGACCACTTTCAGTGGCGGAACCCTGGCTTTCGCCCAGCCGATAACCCGGGCCTGGTAGATCGTGGCGATCAAGTTATGGCTCATACCTGGTTGTTCCTGATGGCTTCATCGACGATCTGCTGGAACCTGGCCAGCGTGATGCGGACCATGCCGCCTGGAGCCTGTTGCGAGTGCCCATATTCCAGGGGTATCGCATAAGGTAGGTTGTTCACGATGTAGGCTGTCTGGCCAGCGGTCAGCGACTGCACCTGGGTGCGCAGAACCGCGATGGTGACATTGCCGGATGGGTCGATCTGATCCAGTACACCTTCAGCCGGCGTATCGATCGAGAACTGCCAGTTCCCCCGGAAGCGGCCGCCGACATAGTCCTTGCCAGCCACTAGGCCGTTCACGTTGAAGTTCTGGTCGCGTTCGGTCTTGGTCAGGGGCTTGGCGTACTTTACGCCGCGGCGAAGCTTGCCGGTCTTGGTGAAGTTGCTTTCGTCCAGGTTGATCAGCGTGTTGCGCACCGAGACCTTGAAGTCGTAGTCGTCGGCTGCCCGCGTGTTGGCCGCACGGTGCGCCACGTTGGCCGCCCAGATCTCCGGATTGCCCACCGGCGACATGCGAATCACGCTGCTGCCAATCTCGATCACGATCTCGCGAAAGGTCGCGTCAATGCCGGCCTGGGCCTGCTCGGAGAACTGGCGGATGTTCTCGGCGAAGCTGCCGTTCCTGCCCGCATACCGGTTCATGACCGCACCTGCAGTTCGTACAGAATCGGCGTACCGGCGGGGTTGATCTCTTTCAGCGGTGGAACGATTGACCAGGTCCGACCCTGAATGACCACCTTGTTCAGCAGATCCGGTACCCACTCCAGCCCCTGGGCAGCAATCTTGAGCTTCTTGTCGCCCTGCTTGATGAGGCTGTTGTTCTGGAATTCCTGACCTGTGAAGTCGAGCAAAATGCCTTGGGCGGTCTGCTCGATGATGGTGTCGGGCCCAGCGAACCCTGTCTCAGGGTCGTACTCGCCAGGCTTGATATCGCGGATGGTTACGGATTGGCCGAAGCGCGTAATCAACCGCAACGCGGTTTCAGCCGTGCGGTCGTAAAACGCGCTCATGATCATACCCTCACAGCAAAAAGGCCTCGCTTGGCCAGGTAGTCGGCGAACTGGGTTCGGCTCGGTCGATCCGGCGCTGCAGGCAGAAGCCGGCCGTTACTGTTGCTGATCGGGGCATACTCGACATCGACCGCACCCTCCACTCGCTCCCGAATGACCGCCCCCTGACGCTGATCCACCGGATCGATATCGTCCTGATGAATCTCAGCAGCCAGGGCCATCTGACCGTACTGAATCCGCGCCGGCAGGTAGTTGCTGGGCTTGATCTCCTGGTCCAACAGCACCTCCCGGCGCGGCCAGACCAGCGCCTGCTCGCTGCTGGTCTTGCGGCCCTTCCAGGTCATGCCGTCCATGGCTAACGCAGCTCGGCGAAGCAAGGCTTCCTGGGCAGGCACCTCAGCGGGGATGGTCACGCCGAACTTCACGGCGTACATGGCCAGGTCCTCGGCGGATGCGTAGCTTTCGGCGTCAGGCTTTCCGGTGCCGTCCTCAATGATGAGTGTCATGCGTCAACTCGCTGGTATGGGTTAAAGATTGGCCGCCGGATCACCGGCAGTCAGCAGTATCAGGCCTTGGGCAGATCAGCGATGAGCTTTTCAAGCGATTCTTTCGAGGCGTTGGCCCGGTACTGCACCTTCGCTTCATCAAGCTTTGCCTTCAGCGCCGCAATTTCGCCAGCCTCATCAGCCGGCGCCGCAGGTACCGCCTTCTTCAGAGCTTCGACCTCGCCGCGCAGTGCATCGACAGTCAGGAGCAAGCCGTCACGCTCAGTTGTCAGCTCGCCGACTGAGACGTGGATGATGCCCAGCGATTCAAACAGACGTATCGCCAGCTCACCAGACTCGGGGCGCTGGATTTCGCCAGCGTCCAGACCATCAAGCAGGAGAATGACCGCGCCATTTTCAGCTCGCAGCTTTGCAACTTCGTCTGCCAGGTCACCACATGCAGGCGCCTTGGCACTCGGGACAAGCGCGGCCGGGGCATCTTCGACCAATACGTCAACACCTGCTGCCTCATATGCAGCGACAATGTCCGGATAGTCGCCGACGACCACCACTGCCGTCGCATCGCGCTCGATGCCGCGAAACAGGCTTGCAGTGCGGTATCGCTTGTCCGGATCGAAGCCTTCAAGCTGGTTCGTGTAAATCAGTTCCATGGAAATCTCCGCAGCGGCCATTGCTGACCGCTTCCAGGGGCAGGTATCAACCACCGGCCGGTGGCGTAGGGGTCAGCGTGATCATCACGCCGGCGGTGACCTTGTTACTGTCCGCGTGCTTGGCCCAATTGGCGGCCGAGCCTACGGCGGCCAGGGTTGGGTTGGCACCACCAGCAGACTCCTTCCAGCTGTAGCCCAGAACATCGATGTTCACGGTGCCCTCGGCGCGGTAGCCGATGCCCAGGTTCTCTTCATCGTTCACAGGGTACGAGCGGAAGCCCGGGGCCTGGGATTCGGTGATCACCACAGCATTCGGCAGCAGACCGAAGATCACGTCTGCAGGCGCGGTGTCGGTTACCAGTACCGGCTTACCGAGAGTGCCCGGCAGGCCGCCGTAGATAACAACGCCGGCTTCTTCGTAGATCTTGTTGGTGATGGCCTCGTCGACGATGTCGAAGTAGGCGCTGGAGTGCATGACCCACAAGGCAATGCGGCCGAACTTGTCGCCGAACTTGCGCATGCCACGGGTCAGAGTCTTTTTGCCATCGGTTTCGATGTTGGCGGTGACCACCATGCCGGCGTTGGAGCCAATCGAAGCCCGAAGCGCAGCAGTGGCGTACTGGATGAAACCTTCCAGGGTCGCGTCAGCCACGTCGGCGCCAATGATCTGAGAGAACTCATCAACCGGACGACCACGACGCTTGAACGCCTCTTCGGTGGTCTGGTACGGGCCGTACTTCCATGGGGCCTTGACGCCCACAGCCTCGCCGGCCCCGATCTTCTTGGCGGTCACCTTGCCGGTGGAGTTGACGTCGCGGTGTTCCAGCGAGCCGCCGATCTTGTAGAAAGCGCGCTTGCGGAAGTCGCCCTCGATCAGCTCGTTGTCGAGGACGATCGCACCATTGGAGGATGCGTTGAACACGTCCAGGTTGTCCTGGACACGCTCCAGGTAGGCAGTTTGCGCCTCATCGTTGTAGATGATCAGGTCGCTGTTAACAGTGGTTGGCATGGATGAATCCCCTTACTTGGGCAATGCGAGGTACGCGGTTTGGCCGTGCTTGCGCTGGTAGTCGCGCTTCTGCTCGGCAGTCATTTCGGAGCGCTTGAATGCAGCCTGGCCGCTACCCCCGCCCGGGGCTTGAGTGCCTGAGGCCCTTGGCCACAGGTGAGGTGCGCTTTCGCGCAGAGACTCCGCCCACTCGAGCGGTGTCAGAGGGGTCTTGCCGTCCTTGCCGAGGATGATCTCGCCAGATTCATCAACGGCAACGGCTTCGCCCTCTTCGTTCAGGGTGAACACGCCCTTGGCGCGCAGGATGATGTCGTCGGTTGCTTCAGGAAGTGCACCGGCCTTCAGCGCTGCGCCGCGTACCGAATCACCCAGGACCTTGCCCTGGAACTTGGCAGCGAAGGCTTCAGCCTTCTCAGCGCGCGCTGTGACAGTCTTCAGTTGCTTGTCGTAGTCGCCACGCAGGCGCTCGGTGCGGCGGTTGAAAACCTCGTCCACTTTGCCTTCGGTGAGCAGCTTGGTTTCTTCATCTTGGCCGGCCTTGGTAAGCAGCCCCCTAACTGCGTCGATATCCAGGCCATCGAACTGACCTTTCAGCTTGTCCAGTTCGGTCTTGATGGTCTTGTTGGAGCCGATAAGCTCCTGATTCTTGGACTTGAGGCCGGTCACCTCGCCATCCAGGTACTTCTGAACCTCACCGCCGAGAGCGGTTTTCAGTACGGCAACCTGTGTTTCATCGAGGTTTAGGCCGTGGGCGGCCGGATCGAAATCAAAAGGCATGGTGCTATCCCCTGGGGATTGATTGGCCCGCCTGGCGGACATAAAAAAGCCCCGGCTTTACCGAGGCTCCAGATTTGCGCGCCACGTTTTCGTGTCTCGCTTTTTTGTGGCGCGGATTTATCTATTGATACCGGCACGCTCAAAGGCCAGCGGCTCCAAACTCTTCATCTGAACCAGGGTCAGCGGTGCGAAGTTGCGATCAAGCTGCAGCTCTGCGAACCGCTCCACGGTCAATCCACCATCCCGGAACAACTTGCCCCGAACAGGACCGATTGCTAAGTCCTGAAACGCTGCTGGCTGCTGCTGAAGCCACTGGTAGTAGTCCAGGCTTGCACTGACCTGCTGTGGCCCGCCATCACCGACAGAGGCCCGTGTAGCGCCCTTGGCGAAAACCGTACTGAGCTTGGTGATGAGAACGAAGGTCGTCCGGCAGTTCGGGTGGAACGGAGGCCTGGGCCCGGAGTCGACCGGAAACCGCCGCTTATCCATCGATCGGCAGGTCTGGCTGGTTTTACTGTCCAGCGTGGCGACCATCTCGACTTCGGACACTATGTCCGTGTTGGCCTTGGCCACCTCCATGCGCGCCTGGGACGACACATGCTGAATTGCGGTGTGAACGACAGTGGTGGCGTTGCGGCTAGTTGTGGCCAGAATGCCGTCCTTGTAGCCGGCCGCCTTGGTGCCGCGGATGTTGCGAATGATCTGGAAGTTCGTCTGCCCTTCGAAGAAGCCCTGCCGGATCGTGCCTGTGACGCGCTCGCGCTCGGCAGTGGTCCAGCCCTTGATGAAGGCTTTCAGCAGCTTCCCGCCACCGGTGCCGCGCACACTGAGCGGGTTTGTCAGGACTGCCGTGCGAACAGCAGCAACAGTCGGAGCCGCCACATCCAGCGAGACGCCAGCCGGCGCTGATCGCGCAAGGCTGGTTGCCTCAAACTCAGCCTCATAGTTCGCAATATCCACCAGGTCGAGATTCAATTGCGTGCTGTAGCGGTCGAAGATGCCCAGCAGCAGGCTATCGACCTCCTTCAGCAGCGCTTCCAGGCGCTTGACGTTGTACTCGGTGAGGTCCGACCTAGTGAGCCGGTCCCGAATCGAACGATCAATCTCCTTGAGGAAGGGAGCGAACTTGCCCGCCTCCCCCCCCTTCAGCTTCTCGAGAAAGACCGCGTGCCGGATCGTGGCGTCAAGAATTGCTTGGTTTGCCGCCATTTGGTTCGTCCTCGTCGTCCAGGCCCAGGCCGTCACCCTGCTCCTGCAGCTCTCCATCGATCTGTTGGTCCGTGCGCTCAGGAGCGATCAGCCCCAGCTTGCGCAAGTAGGCCCGCAAGTCAGCCTTCGCGAACCCGCCGTTCTGCCAGAGCCCAACGAGCGCGGTGATCATCTGCGGATCCGCTGTCAGCTCCACGAACTCCTGGTTGACCTGGTAGGCGACCTTCTTGTCAGTGATGCCCATGTAGGAGCAGCACCACATGAGCGCCCTGGTGTAGGCCTCACTGACGTTGGCAACGCAGCCGGCAAGGACAGAAGTCGATGCAGACTGATCACCGCGGGCCTCGGTTGCCGTCTTTGACGACAGAGACGCTACGACCATGCGAGCGCCCAGCTCGATCATCATCTGGTTCTTGTCGGCCATGGCCTCCTTCACCAGCGTGTTCGGTTCTGGCTGCGCATAACCAAACTGACCACCGACCGGCAGCAACATCGGCGCACGAGAGCCAACGTAAACGCCCTTTTCTTCCAGCAACTTCACCCACTGCTCGGTCAAGCCTGAGATCCACGGCTGGGCTTGGCCGCACCAGAAGACGCTGTCCTCATAGTCAGCGCTGTTTCGGTAGTGCCCCAAGTTGATCATGGCGATGTCGTAGAGCGGCGACTCGTCGATGCTTGGGTCGTTGTTCTGCGCGCCGACGAAAGTAAACGGGATCTCTTTCAACCGTCCGGTGATACCTTCCGGCCTGAACTCCTCAACGATCGCCAGCGGGCCTCCGCCTTTCGGTCCAGATCGCCGCCAGACCCGGCAGACGAAGCCATCATCCTCCAGGGCCAGTTCACGGTACTGCTCGACCGTCTTGAAGCCGAAGCCGTCTTCCTCCTCCGGCGCCTCTCGCAGCACCACCAGGGTCAGCACACTGTGACCATTCACCATCCCGGTACGCCAGTTGATGATGTCCTCAGCGCAGTAGGACAGGATCACCGAGTGGCCACCGATGCCGTCGTCCTGGTGATAGTCGACGTACAGGCCGTGCCTTCCGGCCTCCAGCACCTTCTCAAGCGTGCCCTGGGAATGCTGGTAGATGCTCACACCGGAGCCGTTGGCGTTGTCCTGCAAGTACTCCAGCTTCTTCGACACCACCAGTGTCGGGTCTTTATGGAACGCCAAGCCCAGCAACCCGTTTCGGGTGTGCCCGGTGGCGTTCTTGAACACTGCGCGCTCGCGGTAAGCCCGGTTTCGGTCTTGGTTTTCCGGCGACTTGTCGTGCGCGTTAATGTACGGCAGCCGGTCGACTACCCGATGCTGACCTGCACAGACGTCGCGGACTGTCGCCCAACGGGCCAGCGCATCAATGTAGTCCGCCCGCTTGAAGGAGACATCGTTACTCATCGGGCATATCCCATTTTGATAGAGGTGGCTGGCTTCCTGGCGCTCTTCGCCACAGCGAAGTACCGGAATCCGTCAGAGCCGTGAGAGGTCCAATCATGTAGCGGCTTGTCTTTCCAGCAGCCGCGCTTGTCGTCCCACTCCTTTCGGTAGTTTTCGAGACAGCCGATCCCTACTTCACACTTGGCCTCGTCGAATACACATCTCGACAGGATCTCCCGAACTTGTTCAATGCCGTCGTTGACGCCAAGCTTTGGGACAACCTCGAAGGTCATACTGTATTTCTCGCCGTCGATGTCGTAGCCCTCACGGGCCAGCTCTCGGCGGGTCTTGGCATCGCTGCCGAACTCGCGGTTATCGATATCGTGCGGGCCCCAGTGCTCCGAGTAGGTGTAGCCCTTATCCTTCAGCACCTTCATGTAGTGCCGCAGGCCCTCGCCTGAGTTCTCGTAGTAGTCGATGACGTGGTACTGCTCGCCAACCTTGCGCACAAACCAGATGGCCGTGGAGTCGCCGACGCCGATGTCCCAGAAGGTCATCACCGGCAAGTGGCTGTTGTCTGGTATCGAGCCGATGCGCTGAGCGGCATACAACTTTGTGAACTGCTGGGCGTAGTAGGCGCCCTCGATCGACTGCTGGAAGGCTTCGGCCGGGATCGACGGGTATTCCCGCTTCATGTCGTCGCCAAGGGTCTTCTCCTTGGCGCTGTACCAGGCGCGCTGGCCTGGGTTTGTGACGATGCCGTGCTTGGCCGCCAGCTCGTCGAAATACTTGGTCAGACGATCCGGGATCGTGACGTCGGTCGGGTCGAGCCAGTAAAGCGGATTACGCCACCAACTGAAAAAGAAGAACTTCCAATCCAGCAGGCCCAGGGGCACACCGGCCAGTTGCTGCTTCTCGGCAGACTGGCTGTAGTCGAAGAAGTATCCGGCCCGGCCTTCAGCCGTCGATTCGATGGTGACGAAGCACTCAGCGGCCACGGCCTCGAAAGCACCGGTGACGATCTCGCGGGCCTTGTGCGGGAACTTGGCGCAGATTTTCCCGAACTCGGACACGTGCAGGTAGCGCAGCGTGCCGCCCCGGAAGGAGGTCGAGACGTAAAGCGACCCACCCTTGCTGAACACCAGCTCACCCGCGGCATCGTTGCGCGCAGGGTTGGCGGCGCGAATCTCTTTCGGCAGGTTGTCGTAGGCGTACTTCACCTTTTCCCGGAACAAGCGCTTGGCGTCGTTCAGGGTGTGAGCGATCAAGGCGCACTTGGCGGCCTCAAACAGCGCGGCGTCTAGCTGGACGATACAGACCAGAGTGGTGAAGCCCAGCTGACGCGCCTTGAGGATGATGTTCCGGGTGTGCATCCCCTGGAAGTAATCCACCTGCTCCTGCGTCATGCGGAAGCGGACCTTCTTGCCCTGCTTGTCCGTGATGAAATACAGGTTGTTCAGTCGCCAAAACCGATCCCGGAGCAGTTTCAGGTGCTCGGGCTTCATGGGTCAGGGTTCCTTCGACAGTTCATCCATCAGTTGCGACAGCTCGTCGGCGTCTTTCGACTGCTCCTTGTCGTCCAGACCGAATGCGGTGCGATCAAGCACCTGTAGGTTCTTCATGGCCGAAGATAGCTGAAATAGGGTCTTGGCATTGCTGGGCAAGCCGACGGCCGCCAGCATCGAAGCCCTGCGCATACCGTTGGAGTCTTCAGCCGTCTCATCCTCAATCGCATCCTCGATCTCTTCGCGCCTCTGGATGGTCATCAACAGATCGTTCATCAACAGGTTCGCAAGGTTCGTGGCCTTGCGAATGTCGCGGCGATGGCTGCGAACCACCTGCGCACCTTCTTCTGCTGCCTCTTCGATGATCTCGGCGTCAAGTTCGCGGTTCGCGCCTTGGTCGTTGCGAACCTCTCCGCGAACCAGCTTGTTGCGAACCTCTTTGCGGACCTGGTCGGAAAGGTCCCGCTCCCAGCCTAAGGCCTTGGCCTTCTTCCTGATCGCGGTGTCGCTCACCCCGTTACGGTCAGCGATAGTTCGGATGGAAAGCGCGCCGGCCCGGTAGGCTCGTTCAATCACCTCCCAGTCGGGTTGCTTGATACTCATGTGTATTCCTTACTGGTCGCGGGCAATCCGAAATGTGCGAACCTTCCCGCCAGTGTAGATGTCACGCTTTATAGCGGCGCGCACAGCCTCTTCAGCACTTGCGCCCATGTCCATTGCAGCCATGGCATAGGCCGAGCCGCTGCCGATCGCGTCAGGATTGGCCGGGTCGAGATCCTGCCGCCAGACGCCAGTCTTGTCGTCATGGCCGACCATCTGCAGTCTGCCGCCATCCACCACATAGCCCGAGCACTCGACCGGCACCGGCGATGGCGTGCCGAAGTAGGCCGCAATCAGGGCCTTCTCGTCGCACACAGCGCCCGCCAGGAAGAAGCTGACACCATCCACTGCCTGGCGCTTCAGGCAGTCATCAGAAACGATTGCGCCGCCACGGGCTTGGCGAGAGTCGTAGGCGATCACGCCGTCTTTGTATGCGATGGTGGTCATTCTGCCTGCTCCAGTCGCTTGCCAGAGATAACCTCGCCCAGGCTCAGGCCATGCCGGGAGCGACAAGAGTCGATGCCGGCGGCTTGATCCTTGGCAACCAGAGCGTCAGCCACCAGGTCGGCCTGCTGGCCATTGCTGAATTCGCCGAGCGCCACGGATGACGCACCTTGTGCGCCGCCTTCGCTTGCGCCATCAAGGGTGTAGCGCGTGACGATGTAGCGGGTAACCGGGCGAACTTGGTATTCGGTCTTCATGGGATATCTCCGGCCTGCGCACAGGCTGAGTGGTGGTCGCGCCACGGAACGGCGCACTGTGATTTTGTGGCGCGGATCAGGTGAAAACGTGACCGCGGCGCGCCCAGGCATAGGCGACCACGCCGGCATGCAGCATCACACCGAAGGGGTTGACCCAGTGCCCTTGTAGGGCGGTGACGAATGCACCGAACCCGCCAATGGCCACCAGGTAGTAGGCGATACTGAGCAGCGGCTGATCCGCCGGGCGAACTTTGCGCAGATAGTCGCAGGCAGCAACGACGACCAGAACGCACAGAAACACGTCCAATGCAGTCAACGCTGAAACCAGGATGCTGTTCATATCAAGCACCTCGCGCCGTGACGAACGACCCCATGGCAGCCTTGATTGCCGGGATGATGTTCATCGCTGTGAGGCCCAGCACGAAGGCTACGCCGCACAGCAGGTCATCGGTGACAGCGAGCTCCAGCTTTGGGGCCAGCCAGGCGGTGACAGGCTGAGTCAGGTAGACCGAGAAGCCGAAGCCAGTTGCGACCGCGGTTGCAGCCTGAAACCGAGTCAGGTCCTTCAGAAAGCCAAGCGAGAGGATCGAGCCGATAAAGGCAGCCATCACCAGCCCGTACTTGCCCAGCACTACGCTGGCGGCAGTGCTTGTCGGCTCGGCCATTAGTCTTGCTCCATTTTCAGCGGTTGCGGATGGCGATATACAGCATTCCACCAGGCTTGAGTTCGTCGCGGAGGACATCGCGAACATGGTCGGCGATGGGGTTCTTGAGGTCCGCTCCCAGCTTGTTTTTGCTGATATTGCTTGCGAGCATGTCGAGGATTTCGCAGGCATTGCCTGACTTAATCGCTCTCTCCATGTCCGCCATGCCGTCACTGGTCACACCGAAGCGATCCGCATCAACCACAAATTGATCGATACCAACACCAATCCCGGCTACGCACTTCTGCCCGCCTGCGGTGGTCTCCATCGTCACCGACCAGTTGTCGGCGATCTTGGTTTTGGGAATAGATGCGTCCTTGATGATGGCCTCGTTGATGTAGGTGGCGCCGTCGGCCACCACGAATGGTTGCCCTGGCTCTGGCGCCTTCTCCAGGATGATCGGGGCCTCCCCGCCATACAGCTCAATGCGGCCATTGGCGATACGCCAGCCTGATACACCCTCAACAAAGTTCGAACTCTGCATTGCTGTGCTCCAGAGATGAAAAAGCCCCGGCAAATGCCGAGGCTTGGAATAGGTGGAGATGGCGACCCTTTCAGATCACTGTCGTGGCATTTCCCTCCAGTCCCCACGCTGACTGTTACCCCTGCACGTCCCCGTCGGGCCTTGATCATCTCCAGAAACGAAATACTACAATTGCTGGCAGCCTCAAGACTGCGGACTACCAGTAGCTACGGGCAGGCAAGAAAAACGACCCAACCACACCAATTGCTGAGCCGGCTAGGACGCCCCAGAAATCAGCCTGAAGCAATGAAGCGGCAGGCAACATCTTCCTGGCCTCCATAAGACTTGCAAAGTTACGTGGGTCGTTTCCAAAAACCACATGCCATCCATGAGGAATAAACATCAAAAAAGTCATTAATACAGGCGTGGCCACATAATGCCATGTTGATCCATAACGGGAATTCCGCCCCATGTAGAAAACCCCGCACACCAACACAGCTGACATCAATCCAGTAGTAAAGGCCTGCCAAAGCAGTTGAGCCGAACTCGCCAGTTCAGAAAGCATTACGTCACCCGTCAAATTATTGGACTAAAAAAAGAACAATAAATTGACATGCCAGTAATGGCAATAAGCCACAAACAAAAAGCCCGACTCAATGGCCGGGCTTTTTATAATCACTCCTCAACACGCGCAGGAATGACAGGATGGATAAAATAATGGCGGAACGGCGGATTAATGTCAACCAGCCACTTCAAGCTTATGCCGCCTCATCCAAAAGCAGCCCCTCATGCCGAAGGACATGACCCGCCTCAACAAGCGCTTCATCCACTAATACCTTGAGCGCCGCAAAGATCTTCTGACGCCATTCCCTCCTGGTGCGCTCCGGCGTTCCGTCGCTATCCCAGGTATTCATGTCGTAGAAGCTGTCCTTCAGCACGATCATATCGGCAGAACGGGATTCGTCCTTTTTCGCTTTAGCCTGGCCGGCTGCCACCGCTGCTTTCACCATCGACGCCCGGCGCCACTCAGGAGCGTCGAGCGGGATCTCAACTGACACCGACGTCACCGCCTTCGGCTTTGCACCCAGCAACTGAGGTATCGCCCAGGCAGTCACTGCCTTGTACAGAAATAGCTTGGGCACCGTCTTAGGTACTTCAGAGGCAACCACCAACTGAAGAGCAGCGATAGCCTGTACCTTACGAGCCTTGTGAGTGCTGTAGTGGGCCACAAGCGCATCCCAATGCCTCGGCTCCAGCCCATGGTGAAGCCTGGCCGATACCCAGCAATCCACCTGGGTGCGGTCGATGATTTCTGCACCGCGGGAGCGAACCAGAGTGGCCAGATCGCCGCCCTCCTCCTCGTCGGCAGAGTTGTACAACTTCTGCCATGCCTGCTTGCTGGTGTTGTCGATGGCTTCGGCAGCGAGGGCCGAAACAACAGCGCTTAAAACTCCTGGGTAGATCATGCTGCAGCCCTCTTCAGTTCTTTGATCTTTTCTCGGTATTCGGCCTTGATGGCCTTGATCTCTTCGGTGGTGTACTTGCGTGCTGGATGCGGCCCCTCCAGCCAGGCCAGTTTCTCAGCGCCGATTCGCTGCAGCAGAGAAAGCCGGTAGCTCACCAGGTTGCCGGACAGGTGCGTGTTACACGGGGCGCACTGTTTCCAGGCGTTCAAGGGTTCGAAGCGGATTTCTGGGTTCGCGCCTACGGTGCGATAATGTCCGGCGTGGTACTGGCCGTCGTGATGCCGTCCGCAACTGACGCAAGGCAGATCCGCATCGCGCAGGCGCACCCATTCGTTGAACACGGCCTGGGCTTCTCGGAGGTGGTCCGCCCTGCTCTTCAGCTTTTCCTTGCGGACCTTGATCTCTCGGCGCTCGACCTGGGCCAGGGCTTTCCGGGCGCTTGCCTGCCCCTTCTCTGACTGGCCATGAGCGATGGCGCACTCAATTTCCCCGCATACAGCCTGGGAGGCGCGCGCAGGCGTGAACATCACCCTGCAGGTTGGGCAGCGCTTTCGGCGCTGGCCGCCAGAAGTGAGAGGGGTTTTGCGCTGCAGTGGCGTACGCTTCATGCAAAGCTCCCAATCTGATCAGCTGCTGCCAGGGCAGCCTCTTCGGTCTCAAAGTGGGCGGACAGCACCAGACGCCAGCAGGCGTTGAAGACGTCGCGGTACAAGGGCTCGAACTGGGCGTCGTCCATGTTGGCCCAACTGATGGACTTGGCCTCTTTGCGAACGCCGTCGGGTGTACGCACCAGGTGGAAATGGCCGGCCTCGATGGTCACCCACTCGCGGAACGCTTCACGGGATTTGTCGACCGCGGGGAAGCGCTCGGAGCGCGCCTGTTCAAGCCCGGCGATGTAGGCATCAACCGCATTCGACAACTGCCCAGGCTTGCCACTCTGCGCCTCGAAGAACTTGGCCAGACCGCGAATGCCACGCATCTCCTGACGCGGGATCAGGCCCCCGACCGGCTCCCAGTACTCCCATGCCAGATCCAGCATCGCGAAGAACTTGCCGTGGAACCGGGCGTTTCTCATCTTGGTGAACTTGCCGTGGATGACCTGGCCAGCCTTCCAACATTGGATGACTTCGCGGTCTGCCTCAGTGGCCGGTACCAGGCCCTGGGCGGTGCGAATGAGGGCGAGCTCAGCCATGGTTCGTCCTCCTGGCTTCCAATTGTTCAGCCTGCTGCATCAGTAGCGCCTGGCGATCAGCTAACTCGTTGGCTGCCTGAGTTCGTAGCTCTGCTTTTTCTTCGGCAGAAACTCTGCGCATGGCCAGCATCGACTCCTTCACCGCGGCGAGCTTTTCGCGCAGCTTTGGCGAAGGCCGCACGACCTCACCGGTGAGCAGTGCAGCAACAGCCCGGCCATCCTCGGTAACCGGCGCAATGCTCAAATCGGCCAGGTAAAGCTGTCCGCGCTCATGCGGAATGCGCTGCATCTGCACAGCCTTGGTGATCGCCTGGGTGCGGCGGTTCGCGTCGAAGCCCACCGAGACATGCCAGTTAACCGGCTTGGCATCCTCTCGGGCCTGGCTCACGAACCGCTGGTAGGCGTCGATGAACGCCATGCGTGCGCCGATCTTGTCGCCGCCATCCAAGATGGGCTTCGCCGCAGCCAGGGCCAGCTGAATCTCGTCCGTCAGCACCACGGTCTCGAACTCGTCATTGGTGGTCATCGCGATGGCCCAAGCCTCATCCTTGCCTGGACGGCCGTCGGCAGCCTGAACGCGCTGGAGAATCGCGGCCAGGGTCAGCCTGCTGGTCAGCTCACGGCGGCAGGACTTCAGCGCACCGGCCACCGCCTCAGCGGAATAGTCGGCCAGATCGTCAGCCATCATTTCGGCGGCCTCAGACGTGATGGCCTGCCCCAGAACTTCTGCAGTGGCGGTGATAGCCAGGGCCAGGCGGGCGATTTGGTCAGGCGCCATACGCTCAAAGGAACTCATTGGGTTGCCCTCCCGCGCGCTGCATGATCCGTTGTGCTGCTTCCAGGCCCGCGTTCAAGTTCGCCTGCTTGCGCTCGATCTGCTGGGCAGTGGTCGAGTTCATCTGGCGATTGGTGGCCCATTGAGTGTGGTACGCCTCGGCCTTGGCCAGCAGGTCGCCAATGCTGTGCATGTTCGAAACGACCCGAGCATCGTTGATAGTCAGGAAGTACGCAGCGACATGGTGTGCGACCTCGATACCAAGGCGGTCGATAACCTGGCCCAGTTGCCCGGCGACCTTGGCGTTCCACACTGGCCATGCACCGTGGCGTTTGCGGTACGCCATGGCGTAGTTGGCCCAGGCCTTGAAGGTTTTGCAGGACTGGTCTTTAGGGCCCGGCATATCCGCAGGGATTGCACAGCGCGGTTGTTGAGGGGCGAACGGGACAACCTGACCCATCGCGGCCTTGGCGGCAGCCTGGGGCGCAACTGGTTCAATGACCGGTTCATTGACTGGTTCAGAAGAGTGACTGGTTCTGGGTGCAGCTCCTGCACTACCCCCTGACGCAGGAGATTCACTAGGGGGTGAACCTGCTGCATTACCCTGGTCAATTTGCTGCACTACCCCTGGTGCAGGAGGTTCACTACCCCCTTCGAGAGTCAGAAAGTAGACGTTGGAAGAGTTGCCTTTAGGCCCCCCCTTCCTGATTTCTTTACGCAGCAGCCCAACCTCGCACAGCGCCGCGATGTGGTTCATTACGGACCGCTTACTGATCTCGCACTGGTCGGCGATGTGTTTGTAGGATGGCCAGCACTCCCCCAAATCGCTGGCGTTGTCAGCCAGCTTGATCAGGACCAGCTTGCGTA
This sequence comes from Pseudomonas sp. FW507-12TSA, assembly GCF_058781435.1. Classification (NCBI taxonomy): domain Bacteria; kingdom Pseudomonadati; phylum Pseudomonadota; class Gammaproteobacteria; order Pseudomonadales; family Pseudomonadaceae; genus Pseudomonas; species Pseudomonas sp. FW507-12TSA. Next base: position 52,567 of record NZ_JBYSWT010000031.1, on the reverse strand, counting down.
GCGGATTGCCGACGCGAAGCTTCATCGCGGCAACCATAAGGTTCATGCTCACGATGCACCTCGCAGGGCCTTGTCGTGAGTGAACAGGCCGTCCCAGGTTTTCTTCATGGGTAGCTCGCCGGCCAGGTACAGGTCGTACAGGCGCACCGCGCCCTTCTTGAGCAAGACCGGCATGAAGGAAATGAAGGGCCCTTTGCCGTGGGGAGTGACTTCGTGCTGGTGCTCGGTCATGTACTTGTCGCGGGCGTAGGAGGCCACACGAAGTCGCAGGCCGGACTTGCTCTCGTTGTAGAGCCAGTTCCGGCTCTCCAGGTACTTGTCCACCTGCATCACGTTGACCCCGTTGAGGCCCTTGCAGAATTGGGTGTGAGTCATGCCTTCCTTGAACAGGTTTTCCAAGGAGTGGATTTTTGAGGCCTGGGCTTCAACCTGAATCGTCAACTGAAGTCGGGCCTGCTCAGCCTCAAAGGCCAGCTGGATCAGATCCATGCGAGAAAGCTCGCGTGGCTGGGCAATGACTGCTTCAAGCTCACGCCAGCGGCGAACGACGGCCAGGCGCATCTTGGCGCTGTAGCCTGTCAGCAGCGTGTCGGTCATCTCTCGGTTGAGGTTGAAGCACGGCAGGAGGCGCCCGGTGGTGTCCTTGTACTGGACTGAAAAATCAGCCGAGTCGATTTCAAGCTCGGCGAGCATCGAACGGATATCAGCCAGCACGTTCTTGTGCAGCTTCCCGGTCAGCTCGGCGATCTCGACAGACGACATAGTCCGCGCCACATTTTGCGAACCCGGAAAACATGGCGCGATATCGGTAGGGGTATTGCTGGAATTGGGTTGGCTCTGCATAATCGGCCTCATCAGGTGTTATCGAATCAGCCGGGGCGCAATCCCGGCTTTTTTGTGCCCAGGATTTAGGCGCGGGCTTTGTGCAGCTCAATCACCGCCCCGATAGCCTCAAGGCTCGCCGACATGTACTTGGCGTGCAGGGCGCGGATTTTCTTGGCCTCGTTCGCGTCGATCTCTCCGTCTTCGAGGGCGGAAGCCACCATCTGGTCCAGGGCGCCGCGCTGAGCTGAAGCGGACAGCGAGCGCTGATACAGATCCACGTTGTCCAGATCCCCTGCTTCTGGGATCTTCACGAACACACCGCCGTACATTGCGCAGATGTAATCGGGCAGGAAGGTTGTCTGGGACTCTGCCTCAAGCACAAAGACCTCGTCGTCGGTAAGAGGCTTTACGCCCGCCGATTCATAGATCCGATTCTTGAAGCGTTTGAAGTTCTCTTCCCCAAGAAACGCGGCGGCACAAGCAAGGCCGCCCGATATGGCATTAGCAGCAGCAATCACGGCTGCCCTGCGGGTTTCTAGCACTGGCGACTTCATGGTCTAGTTTTTCCTTGGTTCGGTTGCGTTCAAAATGGCTTCAATGGGTCGGCGGGCATGGATGTCAGGCAGCTGATTTTTGAGCAGGCAGCTGACACGGAAAGGGTCGAATCTCTTCGGCAGTCAGCGTCCCGTCTTCGTGCTCGGTAACCAGAATCTCTCTGGCGGCCCTCAAGGCTTTGGAGATGGCAGGAGCACTGACGCCAAGCCCTTTGGCGACAGCAGACTGACCAATTCGCTCAACCAGTTCGGGCAGTGGCGTCTTTTTCATTTCATTGCCTCAGCAATCTTTGTCAGCCCAGATATTAACCGCCGGTTAGTTTTGTAGCAATACCGGCGGTTGACGCAATAAAATTAACCAACGGTTAAATTTCACGGATGAGCAAAAAGAAAGAGCTATCCCCAGAGCTGAAAGCTGAGTGCGACGCCGCGAAAGCGCTTTTCGTATCGAGAAAAAACTCGCTCGGCCTGACCCAGGCAAAGCTGGCTGAAGAGGCGGACATTTCTGCAGCCGCAGTTGCCATGTACCTGAATGGAACGAATCCGCTGAACGCTAAGTTCGCGGTCGTACTGTCGCGTTTGCTCGATGTTCCAGTAGAGAAATTCAGCCCAAGGCTTCATGAAGAGCTTCGATCTCTCGGGGCCGGGCCCTCATCCAGCGCCATGGAGAGAAAGCCCACAGGTGCTGCTGACAAAGTCCTGGAAATGCTGCAGAAGCACGCTGGCAAAAAGCTTGATGATGAAGCTCAGGAGAGAATTCTCGCCGCCGTCACCCAAACAATCACCGAGGAGCGCACCACCAACGTTATCGCCGCTGACTTTTCAGGTCGCCGCCTGCTACCTGGAGATATCTGTATCCCGCAGTACGACATCCGCGGCGCCATGGGCCATGGCCAAGTACCAGCTGAATACTCCGAAGCAATCAGGAACGTTGTGATTAGTGAGGATGTCCTGCGCGATAAAGGCATTCAGTACTCAACCGCGGCCAGCCTAGCGATGATCACTGGCTGGGGCCAAAGCATGGAAGGCACGATCAACGACAAGGATCCTGTCATCGTAGATCGAGGCATCAACGAGTTTGCTGGCGACGGCGTGTATGTCATCACTTGGCACGATCTGCTGTACATCAAACGGCTCCAGGTGCACGACGCCGAGCATTTCGAAATGATCTCGGACAACCCGAAACACAAGGACCGAGTTATCCCGATTAACGATGTGATCATCCACGCTAAAGTGCTGCTGGTCTGGAATGCTCGGAAGCTATGAGCATGAGAATTTAATTCTGCCAAAAGCCTGGAAACAACATCCAGAACTGGCATACGGGCCAATGATTTATCTTTGATAATTTATGCCTCACCAAGGGACAGGAAAATGGCAAAGTTAATTACCGCGAAACTCACTGATCTAGACTTTGACCCTTTAAACCCACGATTGCCGAGTCATTTGCAGAATCAAGATGACGATGAGGTTTTGAAATACCTTCTCTTGGAGTGCAATCTGATTGAGCTGATGCTGTCTATTGGGCAGCAGAACTTCTTTATTGGAGAGCCTTTACTTGTAGTGCCTACTAAGGGGAAAAGGTACATCGTAGTAGAGGGAAACCGTCGTCTTGGGGCGTTAAAAATGCTCCAGAAAGAGACGCCTCCTCCGGCACTTTCAGGACAAGTCAAGCAAGCGAGGGAGTCGGCTCAGTTCTTTCCAGTAGATATACCAGCTTTGCAATTTGAAAACCGGGACGAAATTTTAACCTACCTAGGCTATCGCCACATCACTGGTATCAAGGAATGGGATGCCTTAGCAAAGGCGCGCTATCTTAAACAACTTAGACAGAGACATGGAGAGGATCACGCAGAGGCACATAAATCCCTAGCAAGAGAAATTGGTAGCAAGGCAGCTCATGTTGCGAAGCTGCTTACCGGCTTAACTCTTATAGAGAATGCAAAGGACTCTGGACTGCTTGACAGAATAAAAATGAGGGAGGATGACATTCCTTTCTCGTTACTTACAACAGGCATTGGCTACCCAAATATCTGCAAATTTATTGGAATAAGCAACTCTGCCGATGTTGACGCAGAAAACCTTAAACCAGATGAATTTGAGGAATTTTTCAAATGGGTATTCGATAAGTCTCATGGTTCCCATACAAAGCTGGGTGACTCTCGTCACTTCGACAAACTAAATCGTGTAGTTGCCAACGACCAGGCGCTCGAAGAGCTAAGGAGAGGTGCAACCTTAGAGGCGGCCGACCTCTACACCAGCGGCCCCCTAGAAGCATTAAGAATTCTTTTAAAAGAAGCTGAAGATAGAATTACAAAAGCCCAGTCAACTCTGAGCATTGCTGATGGCATGGACATTAGCGACGTCGCTCAATCAGAACGCATTCGTCGAACTGCAATTGCATTGCACTCTTCCATAAACAGCTTGGTAAATCCGGTGGAATAATATGCTGGTACTAGATCGACCTAGGGATTGGGATACTCACTCGATCGCAGACTTCGGAGAGCTGCTTTGCCTACTTACACCGGACAGAATTTGCTCTCGCGAGACTATATCCGACCAAATCCGCGATGTAGGAGATTCAAATATATCAGATGTCCAGCTAGATGACTGCTTTAACAATATTGAATGGAGAGCATCTGCATTCGGTGATAGTTATCCATTTACAATGCAACCTGGCTCAAAGACATTCAGCGCCCCAGAAGATCTAAATGAGCCACAAACTCTTTACGCTCTTACTTTACTTTGTGCCAACCTCCCATTTGTGCAGGATCGACGCGGGCATCTAACCGACGCCTTTGAAAGAATAGCACTTATCGCCCTTACAAAGACAATGCCAATAGAAGCAACGATTCGACCTTTTGGAAAGAATGAAACTAATTACACCGGCGCCAAATGGGAAAGACTAAACCAACTGGCATCTCACATAGGCGGATACGGTAGATGTCATCCTGGAACTTTTAGGGCAAGAGACTCAGGAGACGGTGGCATAGATATCGCCTCATGGTTGATTCTAGACAATTATGAGAACCGCAATATTCCATCAGCATTAGCACAATGTGCATGTTCAAGATCGGATTGGCCGGCCAAGCAAACCGAAATTTCCCACACACGACTTGGAACGTATATACAGCCTACACATCCTTGGATGCAAGTATTATTCATACCGCACTGTTTCAGAGATAATATTGGTAACTGGGCGTATGAGGGGGATGTCGGAATGACGATTGTTTATGACAGACTACGCCTAGTCAATCTCATAAACTCTGGCGATATAGACTGGAATTATATTTCATCGCCAGAGATTTTTAACGAGTTCTTAGAGGCACGCCTAGAGTTGGTTTAATCACCATATATCAGGCAATGCTTTAGCCACGGCTTCGAACATTGGAGGTGGTACAGCATTGCCAATTACTCGATATCGATGCCGAAGCATGTTGTACGCAAAGTCCTTTTTGTTATCGGCAATAGTGGACGGGAACACCATATCGCCACCATGAGTAGTGTAGCGAGGCATGAACCCCTGCAATCTTGCTGCTTCGCGATAGGAAAACCGGCGAGCTGGCATTTCCGATTCAAATACCCAGCTGTCCGTATGGATTCGCTTTAAAGCAGGGCTTACTGGATGTAGGGGCATATGCCGCATATGACTAACTATAGTCTTGCTAATTTCATCCCATCCACGTCTACGATTTCTTGAAAGATAATACCAGTGAAATGGATCTTCACAGTACTCACCCTCAGGCCAGTCAGGAAGGCCTTCTAGTGCTTGGCCAATGCTAAAATATGGCTGATCGGATAGAGGACCGTGTGTAGCTAATGGAAATGAGAAAGGAGCGTCAATATCCTTTCTGATGCCAACAATAACTAAGCGCTTCCGCTCTTGGGCAACGCCGTACTCATGAGCATTCAATTGCTGCCAATATACTTCATAGCCATGCGACCCGGCATCAGAAAACTGCTTCAACTGGTCCTCTAGCAAATGACGATATGTGCTACGACGTAAACCAGAAACATTCTCAGCAATAAAAGCTTTTGGCTGTATTATATTTAAAGCACGTGCAAATTCTACGTAAAGAGTGTTGATCTTTCGGTCTGCCTCTCTTGCCCCACCTTGACTAAAACCCTGGCAAGGATAACAACCAACCAGTAGCTCGGCTTCAGGAAAACTAGTTATCCCTCGGATATCTCCAAGTTGATAGTCTGTTTCCTCAAAATTCGCGAGATAAACATCTCGGGCGTAGGGCAGGATGTCGTTAGCCATTACTACGTCAAATCCCGCTGCCATAACGCCCGCGTCAGATCCGCCGCATCCAGAAAAAAGTGATACTGCTTTAGGCATTTCGTTCCCCTTAATCGGCCCATTATACGACGATGCAGCTCCATAGGTGTATCTGGCAGACGACTGAATTGGCATCGCACAGAAAAAGCCGGGAAATGCCCACGTTCCGGCAAAATTCTAGAAAGGAGGTGGCTCATACACCTCCTCCAACTCCCCTCCTTCGATCACTCGATCTTCGTCACTCAGCCTATCCCACCTCAAGGTGACTGTTCCGTCATCGTTGAAGGTCATGTCGATGCCATCGGTTTCGGCAAGTAGCTCAAGCACGGCATCCCACTCCCGATCCCCATCCGTATCCAGGCGATGAATCGTCACCCATCGCTGAATCTGAGCTATTGGCGAGGCAATCATCGCCGAAACCCTGAGCCCAAGCCGCTCCAGTCCAGTTAGCCCTTGGCGCTCCTGTGCGTCCTGGATCTTCTTCTGCTTACCCATAATCCACTCCATGCAACTGTATATCCATACAGGAAAACCCATCATACTCGAGCCCCTCGGAAAAATAATTAACCGCCGGTATTGACGATAAAGAAACCGCCGGTTAATTTACATCCCAAGCCAACGCAACACCGGCTCAGCAGCGAAAGCCGCGCCGCTCTTTATCGACACACCTTGCCGGATCGACACCGGCCCAGATTCAAAGGCAGCGATGAACCGGCCTCAACGGTTCAGAGGGTTGGCAACTGACCCGGGTGTGCAGCGTAAAGCACCAGAAGCAGTTATCCGGCGGACAGGGGTCGTGGTCGGAATCAACAACCAGAAGATAGCCGGAGGCCGACGCCAGCAGCGGGCCCCGACTGGAAAGGATTTGAATTAGCGCCCCGAGCTTCGGCATTGAGGGTCGCCGGACCTCATGCACCCTGCCCCACTCAATCAGGGCATTCAGAGCTGTAGCGTGCATGTTGTAAGGACCTGTGATCCGTGGCGAACAGATGCTGTTTGACGCCGCGGGGAGGAAGCTCGAAGCCCACACCGACGAAGATCGGCCAGCCCTGCAATCAGCGGCGGGTAACTGGCCAACATCGCCGACGCAACAACCCCGGTCTGACGCCAGTAGCGGGACCGGGGCACTTTGGAAAGCATCACTGAAGCCCGTTCAGCGAGCGGGCTTTGGGATTTCGACCAGGAGATAAGCAATGAGTACTGCAGTGTTTGAAGCGAGCGAAGAGGTGGTTAACGAGGCTGCCGCAGCGTGCGCTCGAAAGCTGGCGAAATTGTTCGGCGGCGTAGATGAAGCGATTGCAGCACTCAAGGCTGATCCTGCTGATCTCGCCGACCTCGCAATGCGTGAGTTCATCAAAGATCGGCGGCAGATGACGCTCAAGGTGTACATGAACCCTCAAGCATTCAGCCGCCAGATTCTGAACAACATCACTTGCTACGAAGCTACCAGGCAGAAACGTAAATACTCTGGGGCTCATTAAATCGAGTCACTTCACGCTCAAGCGACATCCCGACACGCTCGAGCAGGCGGATAGAGGCGAGATTCTTACTCTGCGTTTCGGCGATCACTCTCTTTAAACCCATCACGTCTTTTGCATAAAGCAGTGCGAAGCTTAACGCCTCCGTGGCGTACCCCTTCCCACAGTATTCGGGGAGCAGCTCGTAACTCACCTCGATGTCAGCACCATCATGATGCAGGTCGAACGAAACAATGCCAGCAAACTGCTCGGCTTCACGGGTTCTAATAACCCAAAGAGGCATTTCTCGCTGGGAATCCACTTCCAGGATCGAGCGCTTCACTGCTGCTTCTTGACTGAGCGGCCCTCCTAGATAAGTGCGCACCTTGGGATCGGTATACAACCTCACCAGATTCGTAACATCTGTTGGCCGAAGCGGTGTTAGGTGAACAAGGGATTTCACTGAAGTCTCGTCATCGCGCAAGAGGATTCGCAGCAGCATCTTCGACAAGTTCCAAGTCTATGTCCAATACACGATTCAGGCTGAGCTTCTGCGCCGGCTATACACCCTCCCCCTCCGACACCACCCGCATGCACTCTCCTCCGCGCCCATCGGCAACCAGCAGTCGGTCAGAGTGCTGACGAGTAATCGCAACCTACGCAGCAACCAGGAAGCAAAAATGACCAAATCAATCAGGCAGATGATCACCGCCGGAGAGGTTCGCCGCGCCGATGCAATCAAGGTTCGGCTTGAAGATATTCACGAAGAGCCCGGGTTTAACCTTCGCACCGAAGGTGAGTCGCTGGAGGCCAGCATTTCAGCCCTGGCGGAGTTCATCGCCAATGGCGGTGTCATCCCGCCTCTTGAGATCAGGCCTCGGGCAGATGGTGGTGTGTGGTTGGTTGACGGGCACCGCCGGCGCCGGGCGCTGATCAAGCTTGACCAGGCCGGTCGACTGCCGCGATTGCCCAGCAAGGAAAACCCAAAGGTCACCGAGTATTGGGTTGATGTGCGGATGTTCGAAGGCAGCGATGCTGATCGTGTCGCCAGGATTATCTCGAGCCAGGAGAACGAGAAGCTCTCCCCTCTCGAACTGGCCGAGGGCTACAAGCGCCTTCGTGCGTTCGGCTGGCCAGTCGATCAGATCGCCAAGAAGGTCGGCAAGACTCGGCAGCACGTAGAACAAGTGCTTACCGTGGGCAACGCGAACACCGATGTACAGAACCTGGTTGCAGCGGGACATGTGTCAGCAACAACGGCAGCACAGGTGGTGCGTGACCACGGTGACAGCGCCGGCCAGGTCCTAGGCGCTGAGCTGGAGAAGGCCAAGGCCAACGGCAAGAAGCGCGTCACCGCCGGGACCATGAAAGGCCCTTCAGTCTCAAAGACTCGCCTTGAAGCCGTTCATGAAGCCTCACGCAATTTGATTGCATCGCTCGATGCCGTAGACGAAGACAGCCTCTCACTCACCGTTCCAACCGCGCTTGTTCTTGAGCTGCGCAAGGCTCTGGACGGCGCCCAGCCGCGATAAATCCGCCCAATCCAGCCAAGCGGCCTGGAGCATCCGATGCAGTCTTCTGCCAATCGAGGCTGCATCCTCTTCCCTTAACATGCGACCGCATTGGCAGGCGCCAGGCCACCTTTCACGGTGGGTTTGGTCACCCGCGCCTGCGCCTGACCAATGCGGTTGGCTAAACCGCTGGAGATCACCATGCACGACCAAATCGACAAGCTGATCGACAACCTGTGCGCGGCAAGCAACCTGGCGTACCTGAAGAGCGAGCGCTCTCGAATTCAGTCGAAGGCCAAACCTCGCTGCGGAAACTGTGATCACTGGATGAAGTCCCGCGAGTGCCCGGCGGAGAAGAATGTGAACGGCATGAGCCGCGGGCCTTCCTGCGAGGGTATCGCCTGCTCCCAGTTCAAGCCATGCCCGAGCACGCAACGCATGTTCGACAAGATGCTTGCTGAAAACGAATCCGCGATCAGCGCGGTTACAGCCTAGCCCACCACCTGGAGGCGACCATGTCAGCTCTGCGCAAGCCCATTCCGGAAGACTACTTTCTCGACACAGAGGCTGGCCAGGAATGGTTGGCCGAGTCGGTCGACGATCTGCTCTCTCGGCACCACATCGAAGCACCGAACCCGGTTGGTCGAAGCAAAATCCTGGTCAATGCCGACCACCTACCGGAAGCGCTTGCGGACTACATGGCCGCGAAACCGGATCCAGATCGGTACATCGAGAAGATCCTGATTGAACTGATCAGGCGGGAAGACGGCGGAATTCTGCACACCTGGGCCATCGAAGCTGTCGGCGGCGATCCACAGATCGTTCGGTCTCTCGCCAGCGACCTGGTCGCCGTGCACGCCAACGAATACCGAGACGCCAAGCGCGAAAGCGATCGCGTCGAGCAGGAGTGCGGATTTTGAGCCCGCACATCCTCATCGACCAGGCCCTCGAGGGTGTTGCCGATCCCAACAGTGAGCCCGGCATCGATGTCCTGGTGCAAGGCCTGATCACTCGCCTCTTCACTGATGGGGCAATCACCACTGATGAATTCAACCACTACTGCAAGTGCTTGATGGACGTCTGTCAGAAGCGCAAGGAGGCAGAATGACCACATCCCCAGTCAAGTCGCTCATCGACGAGCAGTTGGAAGATATCACCGCCCATAACCTGCGGGATGCCTATAGCCTGGCCGAGCGCCGGGGTTTCTTCGGGCCGCCAGTTGAGCAGTATGCAGAGCCGGGTTACCGCGGTCGGGTACTGCAGGTGCTGCGCTATCGCGTGGCCCAGCTGGAGCAGCGGCAATGAGCGGTGCCGGCGCTCACAAGCGCGGCCAGCAGTTGGCGATCCGTTGCGCAAAACTCCGGCGCGAAGGCCTTTCTCTATCCGAGGTAGCGGAGCTCACAGGGATCAGAAAGGAACAGGCTAACGCCAAGATCATCCTGGGCGAGCGCCTGTTATCACTGGAGGAGTCAGCATGATCCCCGTTATCGCAATCGCCTGGTTTACCTACGTCTATCTCAGATAGACCTCTGCAGCATCCCCTCACCGAATTTCACAGCGCCCCTCAAGGATGGCGCGGGAGACACTCATGTCCACGAATATGCGGATCTGGGAGCAGGTCGAAAAAACCGACACCAGATACACCAAGCCAGCCGAGGTTGGCGGCCAGAAGATCACCAGCCTGAGCGGCACGGCGATGATCATGAAGGCCACCGAGGTATTCGGTCCGGCCGGGATCGGTTTTGGTTGGAGTGTTCTGGAGGAGCGTTTCGACAAGGGCGCCGAGATGGTCAGTGGCGAAGGCGACAAACGCATCAGCCTTGGCCACGAACTGAACCACACGGTAAAGATCAAGTTCTGGTTTGACCTGGATGGCAAGCGCGGCGAGCTGGAGCAGTATGGCTGTACGCGCTACCTCTACAAGTCAAAGTACGGCACGACCACCGACGGCGAGGCACCGAAAAAGTCGCTCACCGATGCGATCAAAAAATCACTGTCGATGCTCGGTTTCAGCGCCGACGTGTTCTTGGGGATGTTCGACGATGAGGACTACGTCAAACAGCTCAAGGACGAAGAAAAAATTGAGCAAGCCGAGGACAAGCAGGCAGAACTGGATCGCCAGAAGCAGGAGCGCCTGGATTACCTCAAGTCAGTGATCGAGACCATGTCCGGCGCTCAGTCGCCGCAAGAGCTCAAGAAGATTCATGACGTCGCCGTACGCAAGCTCACCACGCGCAACGACCACAAGGGTGCCGAGCGCATTTCGCTGGAGTGGAAGCGCCTCACAGATGCCACAGCCAAGGAGGAAGCAGCATGACCCAGCTCTACGCCTTGACTGGTCAGATAGCCGAGCTCGCGGCCCTGGCGGATACCGACGACGAAGGATTGCGCCAAGCCATTCAGGACACCATGGATGGCATCCAGGGCGAGTTCGAAGTGAAGGCCGAGAACGTCGTCATGTTGTGCCGCAACATCCAGGGCGACATTGACGCCATCGACAAAGAAGTCGACCGACTGAACGAGTTGAAGCGCATCAGAAAGAACACCGTCGGCAAGCTCGACGAGTATCTACGCCGCAACATGGAGGCCGCCGACATCAAGTCGATCAAACGGCCGCTATTCACCATCACCCTGGCCCTGGCGCCAGAGAAGGTGATCGTCGACAAGGAGGCCGACATCCCGGACGACTTCATCGACACGAAGACAGTTTTCTCGCCAGACAAACGCGCGATCGCCGCCAAGCTTAAGGAAGTCCGCGAGCATAACGCCGCGGTACGCAAGCGCATGGACGCAGGTGAAGACGCGGAAGCCGAACTCTTGGAGGAACCGACCTGGGCCCACCTGGAGCGTGGAGAAAGCTCCATTCGCATCAAGTGAGGTAATCATGACTGACAACTACATCCTGGTCGGCGCCGAGCGCCAGGCCGAACTGGAGGCAGCTAAGGCTGCCTTCTTCATGTCCGGCAAGCAGATACAGGTGCTGGAGTCTAGGTTCGAGCCCCGTCGACCACGCAAGGATGCAGGCAGCGAGCACGTTAAGTGCAGCCCTCGCGGCTCACTCAAGCGCACTAGTGAAAGCCACTTCAAGCGGCGCCTAGCCTACGTCGACACGATCCGCGAGCTGGCCAAGACCATGACCATCGACGAGGCGATGGCCACCACCGGCAAATCGGAATCAGCAATGCGCCGGGCAGCCCATGAGGGCGGCTTCATGTTCAAGAGCAAGATCGTGGACCGGGAGCGTGATCTGAAGCTCATTGAGCGCCTGAGTGCATTGAGGGATAACGGCCTTTCACGCATCGCTGCCTGTAGGAAAGTTGGCATATCCGACTCACTCCTGCACCGCCTGGAACTCACCTATGAGTTCAGCTTCCCCAAGCGCTGGGAGAAGCGAGCTTGAAGCGGATCAACAATCGCGTGCAGCAGCGTCGAAGCCAGTTGCACATTCACTTGCCGCCCAGCGGATTGAAGGAGGTGCTGTATGGCGATGTCTCAGCAGACCCGCGACGAGAAGCGCCGGGCCAAGGCCGAGCGCCTGCAGGAAGAAGACCTGCGCTTGAAGGTTCGGCCAGGGACTAAACAGGCCCTGCTGGAACTGATGGAGTGGGCCGGCATCGAGGAACAGGGCGAAGCGATGACGCTGATGATTCATCACATCGAGGCGCTCGGGCATCACGCACTTTTCAGGATCGCGCGCCACGAAATCGAAGCTCACCGGGATGTGGCGCGGAATGAGCCGCTACGGCTGTCAGCGAGGAAGCGAACCGGCCAGCACCTGCGGGCGATCTGTGGTTGGGCCGATGCCACATACAGCCAGATGATCGAAGCGCTGATCCACGGCATCCACGCCCTGGGCCAGCTGCACGCGGCGAAGTTTCTCACTCCGCCGCGGCACGAGATCAGCATATCGCCGCGCCTGGCCTTGGCCTTCGACCGGAAGAGCATGTTGATGATTCAGCAGGATCCGGGTGAGGAGATTGTTCACCCTATGAGTGAAGGCCGTTTCCCACGAATGTGTTTAATGGGTTGAAATAGCCGCTACCGTCATTGATGGTAAAAAGCACTGAATGACTTTCAAGTATGCTTTTGAGCATTCGAAGACCCTCGGTGTCAGAGGGCTGCTTGACTAGCAGCGTGCCAACGCCACCGTTTGTTTTAGGGTCGGATTTATGGACTACTTCATAATTCGCCAAGTCGACCAGTAACTGCTCGTAGCCGCCTATAAATTGCTCAGATCTGGCCAGTTTGGCATGGATAGCGAAGGCAATCGCGAACTGGGCAATAACTGGATCAGGAAGCTGCGCATCCTTCCACTCATTAGCAACCCTGCTCTCAATCCAATAAGGCCCATGCCCAAAAAAATCTTGGTGAGTTTCCGCGATATACGCCAGCTCATAAGTGGATTTTATGGTGCTGCCAATTTCAAAGATGGGTCCTGACATGCTTACCACAAGCATTGAAGATGCAGCCAAAGCTTTGAAATAAGCTACAAGGTCCTGGGTTGCTACCTGTTCCCTCATCCGACTTGCTCCTCGATCGGCCCCATGCCGGTCACCCGTAATACCCCATCCCATCCCAAATTGCCACCATGCCGCCACCAGCACGGAGGGCGGCGCATGCATGGAGATAAGCCATGAACGTCGAAACTTCGACCGTCACCAAGCTGCTGATAACTGAGGTGCACGGCCTCGACCCGATCAGCGTGTACCTCGAGGATCTGGCGCCCCGCAAAGGCAAGATCACCGTCGGCTGCTACGACAAGACCTGGCACGCCTACTGGGGCGGCATGTGGGATGGCCTGAACATCGGCCAGTTCTTCTGCGAGCTGCACGAAGCCTACATCATCGGCTACTTCGATCAGGCCATGAGCTCTCGCCGGTTCAGCGCCGAGGCCCTGGCCGACAAAGCGCGGAAGGTGATCGTGCAAATGCGTCGCGACCGGGATCTTGATGCAGAAGATGCCCGAAGCCTGCTCGACGAGGCCGAGGACGTTCGCCACACCAGTTCGCTCGAAGAGTGCGGCGGCGCCCACCGCGAGTTCATGCACCGCGTGTTCGGTGACGAGTGGTGGAGCCTGCCAGCCGATGCCATGGAGCCAAATCCAGATTGGGCCTACCTCTGCCGCATCATTGAGACGGTGCAGCAGGCCCTAGCCCAGCAGTACCCGATTGCCGCCTGACCTTCCCGCGCTGCCCGCCAGCGCCTTCCCCTATTCAATGATTACGCGGACCCGTTAAGTGCAGCGCCATACGACCATCAAGAATTTTCCGTCTCAACTGGTAGATCAAATGAAGCGCAGCTCAAGCTAAATTCTGCGTCGCTTAATAGTATTAATCCATCCTTTGTAGAACGGATCAACACACTTCTTACGCCCCAAATCAACCAGCTCTGCCTCCACCGCCTCAGCTTTAGGAAGTGCCTTTCCAATGTACTCCGGGCGATCGTGCGGCATGGAATCTTCGATCAAATAGAAGAGTTGTTCCTGGAGCTCGTACCAGGCAGTTTCGATTTTTACCAGGTCATCTTTGCCAAACAGAAGTTGGAGCAAAACCATGTCTCGTTCGAGTTCATATCGAGCAGTTGGCCATCCCTTATTCAGCTCCGACTTCTCATGCGATGTAAGCCCATGAACTTCGTGCTCGCCAGTAACTTCACTCTGAAGGAACCTTACGATGGTATTAGCTCGTAATAGGGCTGCTCCGGTCTTTTCGTACCGTTCTAGCCAGAGCTTCTCGTGCTTCGATTTGAGCACAGCCGTGTATGCCGCTACTACCGCAGCGATTAGGGTCAGCATAGTCGTGAGCATTAAAAGTCCTTAGTAAAATTACACGCTTCCCTACAGCAATACCCCACTTCAACGAATCACGCCACCCCGGTGAGGGCGGCGCCTGCAATGGAGATCGCCCATGACCCCCTACCAGATCACTGGGCCGGCGCAGATCGGCGTCAGTGGTGGCCGCACCAGCGGGCACATGCTCTGGAAAATCCTTGAGGCCCACGGCGGCAAGCTCCCGACAGACGTGCACGCCTTCTTCCAGAATACCGGCAAGGAGCGCGAGGAGACGCTGGTTTTCATCGACGCCATGGCCAAGCACTGGGACGTCAACATCGTCTGGATGGAATGGTGCCGGGTGTACGGACAACCTGACGACGCGCCCTGGTACAAGATCGTCGACTTCGAAAGTGCCAGCCGCAACGGCGAGCCCTTCACGATGATGCTGGAGTACTACCAGGCATACCGGAAGGCGGAGAAAAACCTGCCGGCCGTGCTGCCGAACTTCAGCAACAACATGTGCACCGCCTACTTGAAGGTGAAGATCGGCGAGAAGCACATGCGCGCCCTGGGCTATGACGAATGGGACTGCATCGTCGGCATCCGCTACGACGAGCCACGCCGTTACGGCCGAATGATGACCGCCAACGAGCGCGGCAATGCGCGATGGGACAGCCTCTGCCCTTCCTACGTTGCCGGCGTCATCAAGGAAGACGTGGCGGCCTTCTGGGCCGCGCAGCCATTCGACCTTGGCATGGATTCAGACTACGGCAACTGTGATCTGTGCTGGAAAAAGAACGAGGCCAAGCTGATCAGGACCATTCAGGAAGACCCGGCCAGGGTGATCTGGTGGTCTGGAACCGAAGAGCGGTTCGGCCAGGTGTTCCGGCAGGACCGCCCCAATTACCGGGCACTCGCCTGGTCTGCCGACCAGCGCGCAAGGCAAACAGACTTCGGCTTCGATTACCTGGCCGAAGACATCGACTGCTTCTGCGGCGACTGAGCTTTAACCTTGGCTGATCCGCGCGCAGATTGCGTCGTAGGCTTGATAAAAGTGGGACTTAGGCAGATGAGCTGTCTTTCGGAAATCCGCGATCCGGCTCCGCCCTTCTGGCTTGAAGCTGGCGAGGAAGGGATCGTTATCTGCTATCAGAATTTCTGGCTGTGCGTAATCCTCAAACTGGCTGCCTGTGATGTCGATGAGCGTTCCATTCAGGTCGAGCCATACGTGTGAATTGAGCTCACGCTTCTTGCCGCCAGATTGTCCGTGAACCCTCAACGCGCCGGGATAGCCTTGGTCGGACAAATAAGCGGCCAATAGCAACGAAGAGTCGTCACACGAGGCGTGTGGGAATTCCTTGGTGATGCTAACTCCGAACCAATGCCCATCATCGACAAGCCCCTTCAGCGCAGACCGAAACTCTGCAACAACAACAGCTAGTTCGCGACGACTCACAACCACCTCCTTTCGATATGCGGCGAACTATAACCGCGAGGTATTCCCATGCCCACAGAAACCCAACTGGAGCAGCGAGTAGCTGCCCTTCAGTCAGACCTGAACCAAAAGGACGAGCAGATAGACGCTCTCGAGTTCAAAGACAAAGACCGCGAGCTATCCCGGCGCGACTGGTTCGACGAGGCGCAGAGGCTGGAGAATGAAAATAGCGCCATTCGCCTACAGGCTGGCGGTATGCAGATTGAAATTGACGAGCTGCGCACCAAGCTGGCCGATCGGGATGCGCTGCTGCGTGAATGGCTCGAAATCAGCAAGCGCCACCAACAACCCGTTACGCTGGACACGCGAACGGAAGCCGCCCTATCCGCCAGCGCAGAGCCGAGCGCGCCGAAGTGCAAACACTCGATCAAGTGTGCGAGGTTCAACAGCGGCGAAATCGTCGACCACGTATGCCAAGACTGCTTGCAGGTATTCAAGCCTAGCGCACAGGTCGAGCGCGACGAGCAGGCGGATTTTGAAGCATATGCGCTAGCAAAAGGGTGGTTGCCTCACATGCTTAAGCGGCGACCAGATGGCAACTACGAAGGCTGGGGCATTAACCAAGAGCTTGGGGCGTGGATGGCCCGCGCCGCCCTGGAGCGCAAGCCATGAGTGCTCTTCACGTCCATGCCCCAAAGGGTGTCTACGTAGCCCAAATTCGCCGAGCCTTTGAGCGTAAGTGGACCACTGTCGGCGGGGAGTTCAAGCAGAAGCACCGAGCTCAAGCGACAGCAGCCGCAAACATGGTTGGCGACTTCAAGCGCGCCCGTGTCCTGTTCTGCGCTGAGTGGTACGACCCGATCATTGTGATGGAGGCCTCGGTATGAGTAACGAAACGATCAGCGTGCAGCTTCTGCCGTGCCCGTTCTGTGGGAAGGCTCCGCGCCATGTTCCAGCGGACTACATCGACCATAGCGGTCAGCCGTGGCCCTTTGCGGAGTGCGACCCATGCAGCGTCGGTGCACCAGTTGAATTCTGGAACAAGCGCGCCCTTCTCGCCCAGCCTGCCGAGCCGGTAGATTGGACGGTGACTAAGCCAGTCTCCACAGGCGCCTACTGGATACGCGGTAACGGCCTGGAACGGGAAGCGCTGATAGAGGTTGTCGAGGACGACGGTGAGCTGCGCTGCAATCTGCACCAGAGAACAACCGAAAGCGACTTTGGCTATGGCTACTCAATTGAGCAGCTCAGCGACGAATTCGAATGGCGCGGTCCGCTCTACACCCACCCAGGCGCCCAGCCGGCTGCGGTGGCGCTGCCTACCAAGGAGGACTTCAAGACCTGGGCCGACCGGCGAGCATACGACTTGAGCCACAGCGATAAAGGCATCTTTCACAATATCGACACCCGCGAAGCTTGGGCCTGCTTCAAAGCTGGAGCAGATGCTGCTGCGCGCCTCAACCCTCCCCAGCAGTAACCCTCAACGCTTCAGCACGCGCAGCGCACTTTCAAGCTCATCAGCAGCACCAGGCACATACTCGGCAGTAACCCAGCGCCAGGATGTATTGCCCATCATGCCACCAATAGCATGTGAGCATAGTTTTTCGCTCTCTAGGCCCTGTTGTGCGGCTTGCGTGATTACTGCAAGCAAAGCCTGCTCCAGATGGAATATCCGATCTATTGACATGGCTTGGCGCTCTGAGATTGAGCCCCAGTCTGACCATGCGAAACCAATTAAGCCAGCCATATTGGCAGCAGGGACAATTGATGCCTACGGCAACTGGCTGTTGATCCAGCGCTCAGCTGCTGAAATAGCTTCCACCAGAGCAGCTTGGTAGCTCTCCCAAGGGCCCTGAAGTTCTGCTGCAACATCCCCAAGGCCCGCAACGTCGCCCACCTGGATGACTCGCGCAACTACAGGAGCTTCGTCGTTCGGCCGCTCCCATTCAAACTTGATGAAAACCGTATATCCACGGTGCTCAAGCGCAATCGGAGTATCCATGCTGTGCGACACGTCAGGTCCTTAACTGAGCGAAGTTGAACGGCTTTTTACACCTGCCAGCTTAGACCCTCAATCAAGGCAAGTTGCCACCCCTTTCCATTACAGACAGCCGCAGCAGCGGCCAAGGACAAGTCATGCCTGAAGAAAAGATTGTGTTCGTCAACGGCGAACCGGCGCAGTGCGGCTGCAAAATGAAGTTCAGCTCCGGCGGTGGCGAGTATTCCGACGTGCTCTACGTGATGCCCTGCGCGACGCACAGCCCCAATCGCTTCGGCCCCGTGGAGGTTCAGCGCGACAAGGATGGCTGGTGGTATCACCCAAACATCCCGAGCTTTGGCGAAGGCGAAGACCCGGCGCCCTACATTGCCTGGGTCAAGGAGCAGGGGCTGGAGCTGAAAGGCTGGCACTCTGGTGATGAAACCTACGACCTGCCCGACGAGGACGCGGCATGCACCGCGTGGAACCCCGAATCACCAGGGCCCGAATGGTTCCTGATGGGGATTTTCGATACCGATGATGGCCCCTATGTGCAGTGGGCGCGCCGGGAGATGCAGCCATGACCATCTACGTCGACGACATGAACGCCACGTTCGGCCGCATGAAGATGTGCCACATGTTCGCTGACAGCACTGCTGAGCTGCTGTCGATGGCTGACAAGATCGGCGTACAGCGGAAGTGGCTCCAGAAAGCCGGCACCATTCGCGAACACTTCGACATCTGCCTCAGCAAGCGCGCTCGCGCCGTTGAGATGGGCGCTGTTGAGATCAGCTACCCGGGTGACGTTGCCGAGCTGATGCGCAAGCGCAAGGCCGCAACACAGGAGGTGCAGCCAGGATCCACCAGCGCGGACGTTTGCGACTGTGGTGCCGTGGTCGATGGCGTGGCGGTTCCTGCCGAGCGCGACGATCTGGCGAAATTCATCGCCGAGAAGGCCAGGGCTATGTTGCAGGAAAGGCCTGAGCAGGGATTAGGGCTAAAAGTCGCAGCTCCCTCTGCGACTTTGGATCAACCCGACAATGGAGGTTGAGCGTTCTGGCTCAGGAAGATGACCCAAGCGTTATATGACTTCTGGTGCCAGGCAACAGCATCGTCCCAAAGGCCGCCTTTAATCTCGCCGCTAGAAATTAGGTAGCTGAGCCTGGAGTTTGAGGCATCTATTTCGAGGAGGTGCCGATGAGCCATATATCGAAAATCATCATTGCTTAGCATTGGGCTGATGTCTTGAAGGGCTGGCCCGAGGATACGTGCCGCTGTCCCTGTGCATTCATTGTGACATCAAGTCGAAGCGGATATTCCATAAATCCTCAAGAAGCATGTTTTTACTCTACCCAGCAGTAACCCCTACCCTCTATTCGATCGGCGAATCGAGGACCGCATCTCCTCCACCCAGTCAGTAGCTCGCTGCAGCGCCCAAGCCATGGCGACGGTCATTGTCTGGCCATTGCAATCGGGGTGGCTCTCCTCAAGAAGCATCACTCCCTTCGCTCCGTAAATGCCGAAGAAGACCTGTGTGAGTTTCTCTTTGGAGGTTCGGACCTGGACGTTTATCAGGGTTCCGCAGGGTAGGCGCTTGTCGAGATTGCGAAAATGCAGCTCAGGATTAACCCAGTCCCAAAAAACCTTACCTCGATTACGCATTCCCTGGCCTTAAAGAAAAATGAAAAGGTTGATGAATAGTCAGCACCTAGAAGCTTTTTAGATCCAGAAGAGACAAATCAGATTCCTCACAAAATCGCATAGCCGCCGCAAAGCGGCAAGGACAAGTCATGCCTGAAGAAATCAAGCCGCCAGAGCACATCGAGAACGCCCTGGGGTATTCGCGTAACTACGCCACGGCTAAACCCAACATCGGGAACACCGAGAAAGAGCACATCCTGGGCCTGGCCAACCTCCTTGAGAAAACTGCTTTGGAGGCCGAGGCGCTGCGCAAGGACGCCGAGCGGTATCGCTGGCTGCGCGACAAGAGCGAATCCGTGCACCAGTTCTATCTGAGCACTCCGATTTGGTTCACTGGCGTCAAATTCATCAAGGAGAACGTGGACAGCACGATCGACATAGCCATGGCCCAGGAGGTGCAGCCATGATCCTCCCCGCCCTGCTTTTCATGGCCTGGAACGTCTACAGGGGGCCGAGATGATCCCGCATTCAGGCTGGCTACGGCGCCAGCTCGAGTCAGCGCTGATCCTCCTGGCCGCCTGGATTCTGGGCGGCCGCAACGTCACCAGGTCCGGGGTCGTCTCGCGTCGGGACAACAATGAAATGTTCGAGATGGACGGCGACCTGCGCGCCATCGCCAGACGCATCCGCAAGCAGTACAGCGAGTAACCCCTCCCCCAACAACTCTGCCTGCCCGCGAACGCGGGCGAGGAATTCCTATGGCCAATCCAAAGGCAATGCAGGCCGTAGAGCCTGCGCCCCGCTTCATCAGGGCAATGAAGGCTCCGGCCTACCTGGGCATGTGCCTGGATGAGTTCAATAAGACAGTTCGCCCATACGTCAGTGAGTTCCCCATCGGGAAGCAAGGCATTGGGTTTGATCGCTTGGAGCTTGATGCCTGGGCAGACGCCTACGTCGAGTCTCGGGCAATTGTAAAAGCCGCCAATCAGGACAACAATCGGCCCCGCAGCGAGCGCCAGGGCAAGAAGAAAGGAGAATTGCCGTGGCCCAAAAAGCAATCACAGGCCTCCAGCAAATGCCGAACGGCATCTGGAAGATCGACAAAAAGTACAGAGGAGAACGAATTCAAGAGAGTACTGGCACTTGTGACCGCGCCGAAGCAGAGCAGTATCTGATCCACAAGCTGGAGCAGTTGCGCCAACAGAAGGTCTACGGAGTCAGACGGGTCAGGACCTGGCGGGAGGCTGCGACTCGCTTCCTGCTCGAGGTGAAGGACCAGGCCTCTATCCACATTTCGGCCACGTACATGGAGCAGCTTGACCCATTCATTGGCGATATGCCGCTGACACACATAGATGACGATGCGCTAGCGCCATACGTACAGTCGAAGCTGAATCCTGCGGTGGGGAAGCCAGTCACAAATCGAACAGTGAACATCGCTCTTCAGCGGGTCATCCGCGTGCTGAACCTCTGCGCGCGGAAATGGCGGGATGAAGAGCGCCGGCCGCTGCTCGACGTGGTGCCGATGATTTCGCTTCTTGATGAGCGAACGAACAGTCGGAAGCCCTACCCACTTTCGTGGGAAGAGCAATCGATCCTGTTCGCCGAGCTACCGGCTCACCTCCAGACCATGGCAATGTTTAAGGTCAACACGGGGTGTCGGGAGCAGGAAGTGTGCAAGCTCCAGTGGAACTGGGAGATTGCGGTGCCGGAACTGGGGACAAGCGTCTTTCTGATACCCGCGGGCTTCGGCGGTAGAAGCGCCAGATCTGGCGTGAAGAACCGAGACGAGCGTCTGGTCGTTTTGAATGACGTGGCCAAGTCGGTGATCGAAAAGCAGCGTGGAAAACACCCGCTCTACGTGTTCCCGTTTGGCAAGCCTGATGGCGAGGGGAATGAAACGACAGTGCATCGCATGAATGACTCCGCCTGGAAGAAGGCCAGGATCAGGGCGGCGAAGAAGTGGCAGGAGAAGTTCCTGCGGCCGGCGCATGATGGCTTTGCCAGGATCCGCATTCACGACCTAAAGCACACCTTTGGGAGAAGGCTACGCGCTGCAGGCGTGACAGAGGAAGATCGGAAAGCGCTGCTCGGCCACAAGAACGGAAGTATCACCAGTCACTACTCGGCAGCAGAACTGGATCAGCTCATTGAGGCGTCAAACAAGGTATCAGCAACTGACTCGCGCGCACCAGCGCTGACGATTTTGAAAAGGAGGGAGGCATGAATAAAAAGGCCAGGGTCACTCTGAAAGTCACTATGGCAGAAACAACAAAGCCGCTCGAAAGCGGCTAAGTCATTGAAAAATATGGTCGGGACGGAGTGATTCGAACACTCGACCCCTAGCACCCCATGCTAGTGCGCTACCGGACTGCGCTACGCCCCGACTAGGCGTGAAACCTGTTTCACCTCTCAGGAAACGCTGAGGAATATACCGCAACCTTTTGAAAAGTGGAAGTATTTAAAACAGAGAATTATTTCTTGAGTACTACGAGCACATCTTCCAGTTCGGAGATCATCTGACGGATCAGTTGCT
Source organism: Pseudomonas sp. FW507-12TSA (assembly GCF_058781435.1). Lineage (NCBI taxonomy): Bacteria > Pseudomonadati > Pseudomonadota > Gammaproteobacteria > Pseudomonadales > Pseudomonadaceae > Pseudomonas > Pseudomonas sp. FW507-12TSA. The sequence goes on along the minus strand of NZ_JBYSWT010000031.1, from coordinate 30,578 downwards.
TGTACTGGGTAGTATCGTCTTTGGCTTCATCACCGGAGAGGCGCAAGCGCGCGCCACCGATGGTGAACCCCTGATCATAAAGCAACGCGCGGATCTGCCGGATCATCAGCACATCCTGGCGCTGATAATACCGGCGATTTCCGCGGCGCTTGACGGGGTTGAGTTGAGGAAACTCCTGCTCCCAATAACGCAGCACATGCGGTTTGACCGCACAGAGCTCGCTGACTTCACCAATGGTGAAGTAGCGTTTGCCTGGGATAACCGGGAGCTCGTCGTTATGACTTGGTTCCAGCATAAGCCTCAACCCGGGCCTTCAACTTCTGCCCTGGACGAAAGGTGACGACTCGGCGAGCCGTGATCGGGATTTCTTCGCCTGTCTTCGGGTTCCGGCCAGGACGCTGGCGTTTATCCCGAAGATCGAAGTTACCAAAACCGGACAATTTGACCTGTTCGTTATCTTCGAGAGCGTGCCTGATTTCTTCAAAGAATAGCTCGACCAATTCCTTGGCCTCGCGCTTGTTCAGGCCCAGCTCTTCGTAGAGACGTTCGGCCATTTCAGCTTTCGTCAGAGCCCCCATACGTCACTTCCTTAACGTGGCGTTTAACCTTTGTTCGAGCGAGGTGAGGATATTTTGCGTCGCTGAGTTCACCTCATCATCATTAAGAGTGCGCGATGGATGCTGCCAGGTCAAGCCAACGGCAAGGCTTTTTCTATGAGGATCAATGCCTTTACCCTGATACACGTCAAATAGCCTGAGGTCGGTCAGCCACTCGCCAGCATTCTCGCGAATGACCTTCAAGACCGCACTCGCGGCAACGTCACGATCTGCCAGCAGAGCCAAGTCACGACGCACTTCAGGGAAGCGCGACAGCTCGTGGAACTTCGGCAAACGACCCTGGGCCACTTCGCTCAGGACCAGTTCGAACACGAAAACCGGGCGATCCAGCCCCAGTTGCTTCGCCAGTTCCGGATGAATGGCTCCCAGGTAACCCACTTCACGCCCATCGCGCTCGATGCGTGCTGTCTGGCCCGGATGCAGCGCAGAGTGCTTACCCGGTACGAAAGTGAACGCATCCAAAGCGCCGGCAAAGCCCAGCACCGCCTCGACATCTGCCTTGACGTCGAAAAAGTCCACGCCATCGCGGCCTTGCGCCCAACCTTCAGGCAACCGCGTACCGCAAACGATACCTGCCAGCATCTGCTGCTGTTTCAGGCCTTCCAGCTGACCAACGAACCGCAGGCCGCTTTCGAACATGCGGACGCGATCCTGCTGACGGTTCAGGTTGTGCTGAAGCGCCTTGACCAAGCCTGGCCACAGGGACGAACGCATGGCCGCCATGTCGGCGGAAATCGGGTTTGCCAACAGCAACGGCTCGACACCTGGGCTGAACAGTTCGAACAGTTTCGGGTCGATGAAGCTATAGGTGATGGCTTCCTGGTAACCACGAGCCACCAGCAGGCGCCGCAGTGCCGGCAAGTCGCCTTGCGCCTCGGCCTTGGCCTGAGGAGCCAGGCGGGCTTGCGGATAACGAACCGGCAAGCGGTTGTAACCGTACAGGCGTGCGAGTTCCTCGATCAGATCGACCTCGAGGCTGATATCGAAACGATGACTCGGCACATCAACGCGCCACTGCCCTGCCCCATCGGCAGCTACCGTCAGCCCCAACGCGGTGAGCAGGCGCTCGACCTCGGAACCTTCGAGCTCCATGCCCAGCATTTGGCTGATGCGCTCGGCCCGCAGGGTGACAGGCGCCACCAATGGCAAATGTTGCTCGCTGACGGTTTCGATGATCGGGCCGGCTTCGCCGCCGGTGATTTCCAGCAGCAGGCCAGTAGCACGCTCCATGGCCTCACGGGCCAACTGCCAATCCACGCCACGCTCATAACGATGGGAAGCATCGGTATGCAGGCCGTAGGAACGGGCTTTGCCAGCCACGGCGATCTGGTCGAAGAATGCGCTTTCCAAAAATACATCGCGAGTCTTGGTGGTGACGCCACTATGCTCGCCACCCATCACACCGGCAATCGCCAGGGCACGGGTATGGTCGGCGATCACCAGGGTATCGCTGCGCAGGGCCACTTCCTGACCATCGAGCAATACCAGCTTCTCGCCTTCTTCAGCCATGCGTACGCGAATGCCACCGTTGATCTCGGCCAGGTCGAACGCATGCAGCGGCTGACCTAATTCAAGCATCACGTAGTTGGTGATATCCACTGCAGCATCGATGCTGCGGACTTCGGCACGTCGCAGGCGCTCGACCATCCACAGCGGGGTCGGCTTGGACAGGTCCACGTTACGGATCACCCGCCCCAGGTAACGCGGGCAGGCTGCTGGCGCCAACACGTCAACTGGACGTACTTCATCGTGCACTGCAGGAACTGCCTTGACTTCCGGACGCTGCACCTTGGCCGCATAAAGGGCACCAACTTCGCGTGCAATACCGGCCAACGACAGGCAGTCACCGCGGTTTGGGGTCAGGTCGACTTCGATACTGGCATCGTCCAGGCTCAGGTAGGCACGAATGTCCTCACCCACTGGCGCGTCAGCCGGCAACTCCATCAAGCCATCGTTGCCTTCACCGATCTGCAGCTCCGCCTGGGAACACAGCATGCCGTTGGACTCGACGCCACGCAGCTTGGCCTTCTTGATCTTGAAGTCGCCGGGCAGCTGGGCACCGATCATCGCGAAAGGGACCTTCAGGCCGGGGCGCACGTTCGGCGCACCGCAGACAACCTGGAAAGTCTCGGCTCCGTTGCTGACTTGGCAGACCCGCAGTTTGTCGGCGTCAGGGTGCTGCTCGGTACTTAGCACCTCACCCACGACCACACCACTGAAGTCACCGGCGGCTGGCGTAACACTGTCCACCTCAAGGCCAGCCATGGACAGACGAGCGACCAGCTCGTCACGACTTACCTGCGGGCTAACCCAACCGCGCAGCCATTGTTCACTGAATTTCATCCTGCTCTCCTAATAGATTCGTTACGGACGCGCGACTAGCGAAATTGCGCAAGGAACCGCAAGTCGTTGTCGAAGAACAGGCGCAAGTCATTGACACCGTAACGCAGCATGGCCAGACGCTCGGCGCCCATGCCGAAGGCAAAGCCCTGGAATTCTTCCGGATCGATCCCGGACATACGCAGCACGTTGGGGTGAACCATGCCGCAACCCATCACTTCCAGCCATCCGGTCTGCTTGCAGACGCGGCAACCCTTGCCACTGCACATCACGCATTCCATATCGACTTCAGCGGATGGTTCGGTGAATGGGAAGTAGGAAGGACGGAAACGCACAGCCAGTTCTTTCTCGAAGAACACCCGCAAGAACTCCTCGATGGTGCCCTTCAGGTCGGCGAAATTGATCCCACGATCCACCAGCAGGCCTTCGACCTGGTGGAACATCGGCGAGTGGGTGATATCGGAGTCGCTGCGATACACACGGCCTGGGCAGACGATGCGAATCGGCGGCTGCTGCGATTCCATGGTGCGGACCTGTACCGGCGAGGTATGGGTGCGCAGCAGCATGTTCGCATTGAAATAGAAGGTGTCATGCATCGACCGGGCCGGATGGTGGCCTGGGATGTTGAGCGCTTCAAAGTTGTGATAATCGTCTTCGACCTCGGGGCCTTCGGCGATGCCGAAGCCGATATGGGTGAAGAACTGCTCGATACGCTCCAGGGTCCGCGTGATCGGGTGCAGGCCACCAGAGGTCTGGCCACGGCCCGGCAGGGTCACATCAATGCACTCGGCGGCGAGCTTGGCGCTGAGTTCCGCCTCCTCGAAAGCCGCTTTGCGAGCATTGAGAACCTCTGTCACACGCTCCTTGGCAACGTTGATCAGCGCACCGACCTGCGGGCGCTCTTCGGCCGGCAGGTTGCCCAGGGTCTTCATCACCTGAGTCAGCTCGCCCTTCTTGCCAAGGAAGTGAACCCGGATCTGTTCCAGGGCATTGATGTCTTCAGCGTGTTGCACGGCCTCAAGTGCTTGAGAAACCAGCGCATCCAGGTTTTCCATGTACAGACTCCAGATACAAAATAGGGGAAGAGCTTGAAGGCTCTTCCCCTATTTATGACGTTTAACACCAGAGCCCACGATGGTGAGCCCGGGTGACTGTCGGGGGTACTTAAGCCAAGGTGGCTTTAGCTTTCTCGACAATCGCAGCAAACGCCGCTTTTTCGTTCACTGCCAGATCAGCCAGAACCTTACGGTCGATCTCGATGGACGCCTTTTTCAGACCGGCGATCAAACGGCTGTAGGACAGACCGTTGGTACGAGCACCAGCGTTGATACGAGCGATCCACAGAGCGCGGAACTGACGTTTTTTCTGACGACGGTCACGGTAGGCGTATTGGCCTGCCTTGATTACCGCTTGCTTGGCAACACGGAATACGCGCGAACGAGCACCGTAGTAGCCTTTAGCAAGTTTCAGAATTTTCTTGTGACGCTTACGGGCAATGACGCCACGCTTTACACGAGCCATGAGTTACTTCCTCTATTCTTGATCCAAAAATTAACGAAGGCGCAGCATGCGCTCGACTTTTGCCACGTCAGACGGATGCAGCAAGCTGCTACCGCGCAGTTGACGCTTACGCTTGGTCGACATTTTGGTCAGGATGTGGCTCTTGAAAGCGTGCTTGTGCTTGATACCGTTAGCAGTTTTCAGAAACCGCTTAGCAGCACCGCTTTTGGTTTTCATCTTTGGCATGTTCGGATACTCCGCATTCAATTGATAAACATAATCAGAAGGCCTGCCGTGCCCTGTTGATTACTTCTTCTTTTTCGGGGCGATGACCATGATCAGCTGGCGTCCTTCCATCTTAGGATGCTGTTCGACCGAACCGTACTCTTGCAGGTCAGTTTCAACCCGCTTGAGGAGTTCCATCCCCAGCTCCTGGTGGGCCATCTCACGGCCGCGGAATCGCAAGGAAACCTTGGCCCTGTCCCCGTCACTCAGGAAACGTACCAGGTTGCGTAGTTTTACCTGGTAATCCCCTTCCTCCGTCCCTGGACGAAACTTGATTTCTTTAACCTGAATCTGCTTCTGGTTCTTCTTCGCGGCAGCAAGCTGTTTCTTCTTTTCGAAGATCGACTTGCCGTAGTCCATCACCCGGCAAACAGGCGGGACTGCGTCGGCGGAAATTTCCACCAGATCCAGTTTGGCTTCTTCAGCTATACGGAGCGCTTCATCAATCGAGACGATGCCAATCTGCTCGCCGTCAGCGCCAATTAACCGAACCTCGCGTGCCGAGATATTCTCGTTGATCGGGGCCTTCGGTGCAGCTCGTTTATCTTGTCTCATATCACGCTTAATAGTAATTACTCCGAATCTTGGCGACCACGCCGGGAAACCGCTTGTGCGAGCAACGCCGAGAATTGGGCGACAGGCATCGAGCCCAGGTCTTCACCTTCACGGGTACGCACAGCGACAGTCTGCATCTCGACCTCCCGATCTCCAATAACCAAGAGATAGGGAACCTTGAGCAAAGTATGCTCGCGGATTTTAAAGCCGATCTTTTCATTTCTCAAGTCGGACTTGGCACGAAATCCGCTTTGGTTGAGTGTTTTTTCCACCTCGAGGGCGAAATCGGCCTGTTTGTCGGTGATATTCATGATCACCGCCTGGGTTGGCGCCAGCCAAGCCGGGAACACACCTGCGTAATGCTCGATCAGCATGCCGATGAAACGCTCGAACGAACCCAGGATCGCTCGATGCAACATCACTGGGCGAACACGGCTGTTATCTTCGGCGATATAGCTGGCATCCAGACGCTCTGGAAGGTTTGGATCGTACTGCAGAGTACCACACTGCCAGTTACGGCCGAGACAGTCACGCAGGGTGAACTCGATCTTCGGACCGTAGAACGCACCCTCTCCCGGTTGGTATTCCCACTCCAGGCCGGACTCGTTCAAGGCATCGGCCAAGGCACCCTCGGCGCGATCCCACAGCTCTTCGGAACCCACGCGCTTGACCGGACGAGTCGACAGTTTCATCGCGATGTCGCTGAAGCCGAAGTCCTTGTAGACGTCCAAAGTCAGCTTGATGAAGTCAGCGGCTTCTTTCTTCACCTGTTCTTCGGTGCAGAAAATGTGCGCATCGTCCTGGACGAAACCACGCACGCGCATGATGCCGTGCAGGGCGCCAGACGGCTCGTTACGGTGGCAGGCACCGAACTCGGCCAGACGCAGTGGCAGGTCACGGTAGGACTTCAGGCCCTGGTTGAACACCTGTACGTGGCATGGGCAGTTCATCGGCTTGACCGCGTAGTCACGACTTTCCGAGGACGTGGTGAACATGTTCTCGGCGTAGTTTGACCAGTGACCGGAACGTTCCCAAAGGATACGGTCGACGACTTGCGGGGTCTTGATCTCAAGATAACCGTTTTCGCGCTGCACATTGCGCATGTACTGCTCGAGTACCTGGTAGATGGTCCAGCCGTTGGCGTGCCAGAACACCATGCCTGGCGCTTCTTCCTGCAGGTGGAACAGGTCCAGTTGCTTGCCGATCTTGCGATGGTCGCGTTTTTCGGCCTCTTCGATACGCTGGATGTAGGCAGCCAATTGCTTCTTGTCGGCCCAGGCGGTGCCATAGACGCGCTGCAACTGCTCATTCTTGGCATCACCGCGCCAGTAGGCACCCGACAGCTTGGTCAGCTTGAAAGCCTTGAGGAAACGCGTGTTCGGCACGTGCGGACCGCGGCACATGTCGACATATTCTTCGTGATAATACAGGCCCATGGCAGTTTCGTTGGGCATGTCCTCCACCAGGCGCAACTTGTAGTCTTCGCCACGGTTCTGGAACACGTCGATGACTTGCGCGCGCGGAGTCATCTTCTTGATGACATCGTAGTCCTTGTCGATCAGCTGATGCATGCGCTGCTCGATGGCGGCCAGGTCGTCCGGAGTGAAAGGACGCTCGTAGGCGATATCGTAATAGAAGCCTTCGTCGATCACCGGGCCGATCACCATCTTGGCGGTCGGATACAACTGCTTCACCGCGTGGCCGATCAAGTGGGCGCACGAGTGACGGATGATCTCCAGTCCCTCTTCATCTTTGGGGGTGATGATCTGCAAAGTGGCATCGTGTTCGATCAGGTCGCAAGCATCGACCAGCTTGCCATCGACCTTGCCTGCCAGGGTGGCCTTGGCCAGGCCGGCGCCGATCGAGGCGGCGACTTCGGCTACGGATACGGCCTTGTCGAACGAACGTTGACTGCCATCGGGAAGAGTAATAGTGGGCATGGCGCCTCCTCTCCTAGTGGTGACCCCTACCAAAGGTCACGTGGGTTGGGATGAGCCAGTACAAGATCCGCCCTGCCTTTCCCACGGGAAAGCCTGCCTCACAGTGGCAGAGACCTTTCGGCCTGCCAGGGACGAACCAGAGTGACTGGAATTCAAATCAAAAAAAAGGTATCGACCGCGAGGGAAAGTGAAACATCCAAAGCCTGAAAACACCCAAGCCGGGCATGCTAGCACAGAAAAATCACAATCATCGCGCAGCAAACTTCGCAATTTGCAGTTTCCGGTCTTTTATTGAAGAAAGTGAACTTGGCATGTACGCCAGCCCTCAAATGCCCCGAGAATCGTCGTCTTTGCTACCGACTTCAGGAGAAATCGACCCATGCGCCTCACCAACCTGCTTGCCCTAGCCGCTCCGTTCGCCCTGCTGCTGCCCCTGAGCGCCCAGGCCGCCTGGCCAGCCGGTGCCCGTGCGGACTACATGAAGGACTGCACCGCAGCGGCCAGCCAGAGCATCGATGCCAAAAGCGCCGAGCAGCATTGCGCCTGTGGTGCCGAAAAGCTGAATGAAAAGTTCACTACCGAGGAAATCAAGGAGCTGATGAGCAAGACCAAGCAACCCAGCGCCGACCTGCGCACCCGGGCACTCGATGCCATTGCCGCGTGCCGGGTGACCAAGTAACCCGACACCGCCAGGAGCGGGAACGGCCGCATCGACGCTAGCCAAGCAGGCTGAAACGCGGCCTTCCTCCACCGAAATGCAGCTTTTACGGTTTTTTTATCACCGCTTGTTTTCCAACGGGAGCCCCTTAAACCGGGGCCTGCAGCCAACCCAAGCAGAAAAGCTCACCAAAGCACCAGGTAAACAGCCTCTGCAGGGGGCTCCCAAGCCGAACATTTCGACTATGATAGCCCGGTGTGCCCAGTTGGCCTGAGCAACACAGCACTACTGAAAATATATGTTTCTTGGAGATACACCATGTCTAATCGCCAAACCGGCACCGTAAAATGGTTCAACGATGAAAAAGGCTTCGGTTTCATCACTCCTCAAGGTGGCGGTGACGACCTGTTCGTACACTTCAAAGCTATCGAATCCGACGGTTTCAAAAGCCTGAAAGAAGGCCAGACCGTTTCCTTCGTGGCTGAGAAAGGCCAAAAGGGTATGCAAGCTGCACAAGTTCGTCCTGAGTAATTTCTCAGCGAGCTAAAAAAACCCCGTCCATGTGACGGGGTTTTTTGTGGGCGGGTAAAGCTGCAGCCTTAGCCGCAATTGACCCGAGTGACCACCAGATCGGCGTCGGTATTGAGGTTCAGGCGATCGGAGCGGTACTCCAGCGTAATCATGTCGTTGGGCTTGAGGAAGCGCGCGTACTGCGCACCAGCACGGGTTCGGGCTTGCTCGAGCAGCTCCGCAGAGGCCTTCTTGCCGATGGCGAATTCGGCGGCGGTTGCTTCACAACGAGTATGCCCAGCCTCGGCTGCGGCCACGGGTTCCTTGGTCGACCCGCCGGTACTGCAGCCACCCAGGACTGCGACGGCCAACAAGGTTGCGAATGAAGCGAACTTCCAAGGCATGAAGCCTCCTTTTTAAAATATACAGAGATCGTGCGACAGCCGATTTTGCGTTTGGTTGCAAAACGAAGTGGCATTTTGCCCCACGGAACAGGGCGGGCAAGTCTGCCTCAGCCAACCTTCCGGTTTCAGCAGACAATCGTCACTGGATATGAATGACGCTCAGTAGATATCGATGTAGTCGAATGCCGGCTTCGGCCAGTTCTGCTTGAGCGCACTGAGGACCTGCATCACCCAGGCCTCATCACTGGCGGCCACCTCCCCTACGTAACCGGAGCCAGCAGCCCAGGTCTCCAGGCGAAACAGCACGTTATCGATCTGAGCCCCGCCCACCACTCCCGAGGAAATATAGGCAATACCGCTCTTGCTCACGCGCAATTGGGTGTGGACCTTGTCGCTGGCCGAAGCCAGCAATTGGCGCACCGCTTGCGCAGTCAGGGCATCAGGCTGATTCAGATCGATTTGCACACAGGCTTCCTTGAACGCGGAAAAGCCGCAGTGTCGCACAGCCCTCGCCTGATGCCTAAGTCGCAGTGCGTAAACCAGGGCGACATGCTTAACTCTGCGACCTTGCCAGCCCACTTCCACAGAACCAGCGAGACCGTCATGCCCATCGTCAACATCGACGCCGATATCAAGGCCAGATGGCCCCAAGGCCAATGCTCCTACAGCCCCGCAAGCCCGGAAGAACTGGCGATCATCGGCGTCGACCTGTTGGTAAGGGAGCTGGGGGCGGAATCGGCCCAGGCGTTCATGAACCAGGTATTCGAGAAATATCCGACAAGCCGCCGGGAGTAGACCCCCGCAGGCAGGAGCCCGCGGGGGCGATGCTTATTTCAGGCGAGCCAGGCGCTCGGTGAGCAGATCGAAAAAGCCCTGGGCGTTGCCGTTCTCGACCCAGAACACATTCTTCGGCTGCTTCAGGCCGTCATACCAGTCCACGATGGTCTGGCCGAAGGTAGGCCCTTCGCGACTGTCGACGACCATGTTGGCCTGGCGCCCGGTGAACAGCTCAGGCTTGAGCAGGTAGGCGATCACGGTCGCATCGTGCACCGGACCACCTGGAATGCCGTAGTGCTCCATATCGCCCTTGACGTACTCGTTGAGGATATCGCCCACCACCTTGCTGGCATTGTTGTTCAACGCCGCGATCTTCTGCAGGCGCGCATCGCTGGTGAGGATCTTGTGGGTGACATCCAGCGGCAGGTAGGTCAGCTTGACGCCACTCTTGAGCACCACTTCGGCAGCCTGGGGATCGGCGTACAGGTTGAACTCCGCCACCGGAGTGATATTGCCACCGTTGAAGTGTGCACCACCCATGACCACCACTTCCTTGATGCCCTGGGTGATGTCGGGAGCCTGGATCAGCGCCAGCGCCAGGTTGGTCTGAGGGCCGAGCATGGCGATGGTGATGCTGTGGGGCTTGGCCGCCCGCAGCGTGTCGATCAGGTAGTTGATCGCACTGCCCTTGGCCAGGGGAGCCTTGGGCTCATGCACCGTGACCCCGGAGATACCTTCCTTGCCATGGATGTTTTCGGCATAGATGGGCGTGCGCAGCAAAGGCGCAGGGGCACCAGCGTACACCGGAACCTCCTCGCGCCCGGCCCATTCACGCGCCAGGCGCGCATTGCGCGAGGTCTTGTCCAGGCGCACGTTGCCGGCCACGGTGGTCAAGGCGCGAATATGCAGTTCCTCGGGCGACGCCAGGGCGAACAACAAGGCCACCACATCGTCGGCCCCCGGGTCGGTATCGATGATCAGATCGATCTTTTCCGCCGCCTGGGCGCCGGTAGCAGTGAGTAGAGACAAGAGCAGTAGACTCCGGAACCAGTGGTGGAACAGCTGAGCATAGCGGCGCATAGCGCACTCCTTGTGCAAAGTGGGAAAAACCGGTTGGCGAACTAGAAAGTCACTCCGGCGATCAGGGCGATGTTGCAGTACGGCTGGCATTCACCGGTGCGGACCACGGCACGGGCCTGGCGACTGAGCACCTTGAACTCTTCATGACTCAGGAGCTGGCGCTGCCCCAGCTCGCCGGCCGCGGCCAAGGCGTCGAGGGCTGGTAGCGGCGTCGGCCGCTTGAGCAGGATCTCCTCGGCCAGCACGTGGCGCTCCACCTGCATCTCGCTGAGCAGCACCTTGAGGGTAGCGAGAAAGTCGGGAACGCCATGGGTCAGCGCCAGGTCGATCAACTCGACTCCGGACGGCACCGGCAAACCGGCATCGCCGATCACCACGATATCGCCATGCCCCAGGGAAGCGATGAGGCGCGACAGGGCGATGTTGAGCAAAGGGGTCTTTTTCATGAGGGAATGAACGCCTGGACGTCGGACTGAGTGGGAATGGAAGGCTGGGCGCCGGCACGAGTCACCGACAGGGCCGCCGCCACCTGGCCAAAACGGATGGCCTCGGCCTCGCTCTTGCCGGCCGCCAACGCGGCAGCGAAGCCACCGACGAAGGTGTCCCCCGCCGCCGTGGTATCGAGGGCCTGCACCTTGGGCGCCGGGAAATGCTCGAAGCGGCTGCCATCGGCGAACAATGAACCCTGGGCACCCAAGGTGATGATGACCTTGCCGGCACCAGCGGCGAGCAAGCGGTTGGCCGCCTGCTCGGCGCTTTCCAGCGAATCGACGACCACACCGCTGAGTGCGCCGGCCTCGCTTTCGTTGGGAATCAGGTAGTCGATCGAGGCGTACCACTGTTCCGGCAAAGGTCCACTGGCTGGCGCCGGATTGAGAATCACCGTCTTGCCCAGCTCACGACCACGCTGGAGGCTGTAGCCCACCGTGGCCAGCGGCACCTCGAGCTGGCAAATGATCACCTCGGCCTGCTGCAATACCGCGTCCACGGCCGCTACTTTCTCGGGCATAAGTTGGCCGTTGCCACCGGCAACGATGACGATGGCGTTCTGGCTGCTGTCATCCACCACGATCAGGGCCACGCCACTGGAACCCTCGACCACGCTCACGGCCTGGCAATCGATGCCCTCGGCGAGCAACGCATCACGCAACTGCACGCCATAGGCATCGTCGCCAACGCAGCCGACCATGGCTACTTCCGCACCGAGCCTGGCTGCCGCCACCGCCTGGTTGGCACCCTTGCCACCGGACACCGTGGCAAAGGACTTGCCCGCCAGCGTCTCGCCACCCCGAGGCAGGCGCTCGGCCCGGGTCACCAGGTCCATGTTGAGGCTACCCACTACCACTACTTTTGCTGGCATACATCGATACTCAATCAATAAGGTTCAGCGGTATTGCACGAACGCGCCAGCAACGGGCGCGGTCGATTCCCGCAAGACGATGCTCGGCGTGACGATGCGCTGGTCCAGCGGCAGGTCCCGCGTGGCGATACGGCGCAGCAACAGCTCCGCCGCGGTCTCGCCCAACTGCAGGATCGACTGGCCCACAGTGGTCAGCGCCGGATAGACATAACGGCTCAACAAGATGTCGTCGAAACCGATCACCGACAGCTCGCCGGGCACGCGGATATTGCGCTCCGCCGCAGCACGCAACACGCCGATGCCCATCATGTCGTTGGTAGCGAAGATCGCGCTCGGCGGATTCCCGTCCAGCAGTTGCGCCGCCGCCAAGTAACCCCCGGTGCTGCTGAAATCGCTCTCCAGGATGCGTTGTGCCGGCACCTCGACTCCCGCCTCGCGCAACGCCTGGTGAAAGCCCGCCAGGCGCATCTGGGTCACGCTGGTATTGGCCGGGCCGCCCACACAGGCGATGTCGCGATGCCCCAGCTCCAGCAAATGCCGGGTCGCCAGGTAGGCACCGTATTGGTGATCAATGCGCACCAGGTCGGCATCCACGCCCTCCAGGCCACGGTCGACGATCACCATGGGCGTACGCACCCCGAGCAGCCCTTGGGCCAAGCCGCTGTCGCCACCGACGGAGGTCACGATCAGCCCGTCGATGCGTTTCTCCAGCAGCACCCGCAGGTAGTTGCGCTGCTTGTCCGGATCGTCGTCGGAGTTGCAGAGGATCACGCAATAGCCATTGCGCTCGCAGTAATCCTCGATACCCCGCGCCAATTCGGCGAAGTACGGATTGAGACTGTTGGGCACCAGCAAACCGATGGTGGCGGTGGTCTTGGCCTTGAGCGAACGAGCCACCGCGCTGGGCACGTAGTCCAGGCGCTGGATCGCCGCTTCGACCTTGAGTCGCACTTCTTCGCTGACCGGCCGTGTCTTGTTCAGTACATGGGACACCGTGGTATAGGAAATTCCCGCCAGCGCCGCCACATCCTTGATTGTTGCCATGAATCAAACCCGCCGGTTGGCGCGCTGGCTGCGATAGGTATCGAGCACCACGGCAATCACGATGACCGCGCCGGTGATGATGCGCTTGGTCGGTTCGGTTGCGCCGATTTGCGCAAGACCTGCAGCCAGCACGGAAATGATCAAGACGCCGAAGAAGGTGCTGATCACCGAGCCGCGTCCACCCATCAGGCTGGTGCCGCCGATCACCACCGCAGCGATGACCTGCAGCTCCAGGCCGGAGCCTGCGTTCGGGTCAGCCGCCTCAAGGCGGGAAATCTGGAACAGCGCGGCGACGCCCGCCAACAGCCCCATCAGGCTGAACACCAGGATCTTGTAGGGCTTGGGATTGATTCCCGCCAGGCGCACTGCCTCTTCGTTGGTGCCGATGCCGATCAGGTAGCGGCCGAACACGGTACGGGTCAGCACCGCCTGGGCCAGGAAGATGATCAGCAGGGCAATGATAAACGACGGCGAAATGCCAAAGGCAATCGGATTCGACAGCCAGGCGAAGGCGTCGCCGATATAGGCCGTGCGCGAACCGGTCATCTGGTACGCCACGCCCCGGGCCATTTCCAGCACGCCCAGGGACACGATGAACGACGGGATGCGCCAGGCCACGGTGATCGAGCCGGTGATGGTGCCAGCCAGCGCGGCAGCGGCCATGCCCAGCAAGGCCGCCGGCACCACGCTCCAGCCCCAGCCGAGGATCGCCACGCTGACAGCTGAGGCCGCCAGGGCCAGCACCGAGCCGACGGACAGGTCGATGCCGCCGATGATCAGGACGAAGGTCATGCCCACCGCCAGCACCATCAGGTCCGGAATCTGGTTGGCCAGGGTGCTGAAGGTGTCGTAGGACAGGAAATGGCTGCTGAGCACGGAGAACAGGACGATCATCCCCAGCAGGGCCCCCGCCAGCCCCAGGTAGGTACCGAGGCCATAATATTGGCCGCCGCGCTTGCCGCTTGCAGGTGCAGTTTTCATGATGCATTCCTAGGCGCCGCTTCATTGAGCAACGCATCTCGTTTTTGATAGCCGGCGAACGCGGCGGCAAGCAATTCATCCTGGGTCCAGCTGTCACGCTCGAAGGTGTCGATCAGACGCCCGGCCGACAGCACGCCGATGCGATCGCAAATCAGCATCAGCTCCCGTAGGTCACTGGAAACCACCACCAGGGCCTTGCCCTGGCGCGTCAGCTCACCCAGCAAGCCATAGATATCGAACTTGGCACCGACGTCGATCCCCCGGGTCGGCTCATCGAACAGCAGCACCGAACAGTCGCGTTCAAGCCAACGGCCGATCACCACTTTCTGCTGGTTGCCGCCGGAGAGTTCGGACACCAACTGCGCCGGACTGGAACTGCGGATCCGCATCGCATCGATCTGCCGGCGCGCCAGCTGTTCTTCATCCTCGGCCTTGACCAGGCCGCCGCTGGAAATCGCCGGCATGTTGCCCAGGGCGATGTTCGCGCTGATGGACTGGGTCAGTAGCAGGCCCTCGCCCTTGCGATCCTCGGTGATCAGGGCAATGCCGTTGGCCACCGCGTCCACCGGGGAGCGGATGCTCACCGTCCGCGCCGGAGCGCCCAGGGCAATGCTGCCGCTGTCGGCGACGTCGGCGCCGAAGATCAGGCGCAGCAACTCGGTGCGCCCTGCCCCGATCAATCCGGAGATACCGAAGATCTCGCCGCTACGCACCTGGAAGGACACATCGCGGACCTTGTCCGCACGACTGAGGTGGCTGACGGTGAGTGCCGGCGCGCCGATGTTGCGCTCGCCCAGGTCGATATGTTCGCCCAGCTCGCGCCCCACCATCAGGTTCACCAGCTGCTCGCTGTTGTAATCGGCCATCGGCTCGACACAGACCAGGCAACCGTCGCGCAGCACGGCGATGCGCTGGGCCACCCGGGCCAGCTCTTCCAGGCGATGGGAGATATAGATGATCGATACGCCACGGGCCTGCAGCCGGGTGATCTGCTCGAAGAGCATTTCCACCTCCCGGGCGGTGAGCATCGCGGTCGGCTCATCGAGGATCAGCACATGGCAGTCGCCGATCAGGTTGCGAGCGATCTCCACCATCTGCTGGTGGCCGATCCCCAGTTCACCCACCAGGGTGTCGGGATCGATGGCGTCGAGGCCGACCTGGGCCATGGCCTCGATCGCCGCCTTGCGCAGTTGCTTGCGGCTGATCCAGCCACCCTGGCTGGGCAAGTTGTGGAGGAACAGGTTCTCGGCTACCGACAGGGTCGGCAGCAGGTTGAGCTCCTGCATGACCATGCGGATGCCCAGTTCCTCGGCCTGGGTACGACTGCCCGGACGATAATCCTGGCCATTGAAACGCATATGGCCGGTGGTGGGGCTGACCAGGCCACCGATGATCTTCGACAGGGTGCTCTTGCCGGCGCCGTTCTCGCCGGTCAGCGCCAGCACTTCACCACGCAGCAGCGTCAGGTCGATGCCGGTCAGTACCGGTTGCGCATAGGTCTTGCCGATAGCGCTGACCGAAAGGACAGCGTTCGCAGCGGAAACAGACATAAAGACTCTCCATGCGCCCATCCGCCGGATGGGCGCCGTTGTACCGCCGGGAGGACTACTTGGTGACCAGTTCGACCGGAGTTTCGATCACGCCGTTGGCGCCGCTGTCGACCTTATCGCCCTTGAGGATCTTCAGCGCGGCCTCGATGCCGAACACCGCCTGCTTGGCGGCGAACTGGTCGGCGGTGGCCAGGACCCGGCCATCCTTGAGCATCGGCTTGATGGCATTGATGTTGTCGTAGCCGACCACCTGCACCTTGCCGGCCTTGCCTGCTGCGCGCACCGCGGATACCGCGCCGACGGCCATGCTGTCGTTACCGGCCAGCAGCGCCTTGAGATTCGGGTATTCGCTGAGCATGGCCGCGGCGACACGGTTGCCCGCGTCGATCTCCCAGTCACCGGACTGCAGGGATACCACCTTGATCTGCGCGGCCTCCATGGCGTCCTTGAAGCCAGCGGTACGCTGCTGGGCATTGGTAGTGGTGGAGACCCCTTCGATGATCGCCACTTCGTCCCCGGCCTTGAGCTGCTTGGCCAGGTACTCGCCCACCAGGCGGGCGCCCTTGCGGTTGTCGGGACCTACGAACGGTACGTTGATGTTCTTGCTCTTGAGCACGCCAGGGTCGAGCTGGTTGTCGATGTTGATCACCGTGATCCCGGCATCCACTGCCTTCTTGATCACCGGCACCATCGCCTTGGAGTCGGCGGGCGCAATCACCAGGGCATTGACCTTGGAGACGATCATCTGCTCGACGATGCGGATCTGGTTGGCGGTATCGGTTTCATCCTTGATGCCGTTTGACACCAGGTCGAAGTCGGACGGGTGTTCTTTCTGGTAGGCCTTGGCACCGTCTTCCATGGTCAGGAAAAACTCGTTGGCCAGGGATTTCATGACCAGGGCGACCTTGGGTTTCTGCGGGGTATCGGCATAGGCCGAAGAGAGGGGAAGCGCTGAGCAGGTGGCGGCCAGGACAGCGGCGGCAAGCAGACGTCCAGCAAAGGGCAGCTTCATGGGTACACTCCGATCTTATGATTATTGTGGGCAACGCTTGGATGACATGCACAACCAGGTGCCGGGTATCGCCCAACGGCCTGGAAGTTCGGAAAAGATAGTCGATTATCCTTGCCGGAAGTCCGCGCAAACGTTTGCGTAAGGCGAACTATGCGAACCCGACCGGGGTTTGTCAACGCTGATTACTACGCGAAGGTGCCATCGGCGCACAGCTGCGCCGATGGCCAAGAGGAAGCAGCCGCCCAGCGCTTGGCACTGGGCGGATGCTGATCAAGCGGAGGTATTCACCAACTTGCCGGAGGAGCCTGATTCCTTGGCCAGCTCGCGCACTAGGTTGCCCGAAACTTCAGCCAGTGCGGCGTTGGTTTGCGCTACCTGCCCCTGGATGGCCATGACCGCAGTCTGCTTGGCCTCGGGGGTCGGATAGCTGGCGGCCTGGGCAGCGGCCAGTTGCTGTTGCTGCTGCTTGAGCTGCTCCTGCAGCTCCTGCATGCGCTTGAGCAGCATCTTGACGACGATGCTGTGGTTGTCGCCCGCGCTGCCCGCATCGCCGCCCTCGGCCTTTTCCGCCTGCTTGGCCGAGCCGACGCGCAAAGTACCCGAGTCTTCAGTACCCAGCGCTGCCGGAGCGCCCTCGGCACTGGCATCGCTCAACGCATTGATGGTCGCGGGCGACTTGCCATTGATCAGAATGGCCCCCGGCCCTGGAAATCCGACTGACAGCGACATATGAACTCCTGGTTAAAAAAATCCTAAAAGACTCATCGACCGCGTCAGAACAATCTTTAATTCATGAGCGAAAAGCTCGCCTGCGGCTGACGACTGTCGCTTTCGGATTGCCGAACGCCACACTCCGAAACGTTCGGAAACCCGGACACAAGCCTGCCGAGGCCCGCCAAAAACAGAAATAAAATTGATATAAATCAGTAACTTAAAATAATTATCCGGCCAAGGTAGCGCTGGTACAGATCCTGCTCAACCCGCGATGCCCCGCCGCATACAGATCTGCAGCCGAGGTGTTTCTAGATGAACCTGCACCAGCACCGTCTCACTACTAGAGAGAAAACAATGAAATCTGCCTTCAAAACCTTCGTTCCGGGCGCTTTGGCCCTGCTCATGCTCCTGCCCGCAGCCCTGCAGGCCAAGGAAGCCGAAACCCAACAGAAGCTCTCCAACGTGGTGATCCTCGCCACCGGCGGCACCATTGCCGGCGCCGGCGCCAGCGCGGCCAACAGCGCCACCTACCAGGCAGCCAAGGTCGGCATCGAACAACTGATCGCCGGCATCCCCGAGTTGAGCCAAGTGGCCAACGTACGTGGTGAGCAAGTGATGCAGATCGCCTCCGAAAGCATCACCAATGAAAACCTGCTGCAACTGGGTCGCCGCGTAGCCGAGCTGGCCGACAGCAAGGACGTGGACGGCATCGTCATCACCCACGGTACCGACACCCTGGAAGAGACTGCCTACTTCCTCAACCTGGTGGAAAAAACCGACAAGCCAATCGTCGTGGTCGGCTCCATGCGCCCAGGCACCGCCATGTCCGCGGACGGCATGCTCAACCTGTACAACGCCGTATCCGTGGCCGGCAACAAAAGCTCCCGGGGCAAAGGCGTCCTGGTGACCATGAACGACGAGATCCAGTCCGGTCGCGACGTCAGCAAGATGATCAACATCAAGACCGAAGCCTTCAAGAGCCCATGGGGCCCGCTGGGCATGGTGGTGGAAGGCAAGTCCTACTGGTTCCGCCTGCCAGCCAAGCGCCACACCATGGACTCGGAATTCGACATCAAGAACATCAAGAGCCTGCCTGACGTAGAAATCGCCTACGGCTACGGCAACGTCAGCGACACCGCCTACAAGGCCCTGGCCCAGAGCGGCGCCAAGGCCATCATCCACGCTGGCACCGGCAACGGCTCGGTATCTTCCCGCGTGGTACCGGCCCTGCAGGAACTGCGCAAGAACGGCGTGCAGATCATCCGTTCTTCCCACGTCAATGCTGGTGGTTTCGTACTGCGTAACGCCGAACAGCCTGACGACAAGAACGACTGGGTCGTGGCTCACGACCTGAACCCGCAGAAAGCCCGCATCCTGGCCATGGTCGCCCTGACCAAGACCCAGGACAGCAAGGAACTGCAACGCATGTTCTGGGAATACTGATTCCCGCTGCTCGACCGGCCCCGGTCGAGCAGGCTTGCCTCCACTCGCCCGTCCGGGCGAGTGGTCCTTGATCCCAGATCACGCTGCTTCTTGTCCCGCCTTAAAAAATTTCCAGCATGTATGAGACAAACGCGCAAAGCGTTGTCAGAGGAACTTCTTGAATTTTAAGCAGTTGCGAAATGACCTACAGTTAAATACTGTATGCACGTACAGCTTAATAAGGATTGTTCCGTGGCCTCATCCCAAACACCCCTCAGTTCCTACGAACGCCTGGGTGTACGCATCCAAAAGATCATCAACTCTCCCACCGCTCAAAAAGCCAAAGCCGCCTTGATCTTCCGCCTCGCCGATGAACCCCAGGACGAATGGGAGCGCCTGCTGGAAGAGATCGCCGAAAACGACAACGTCACCCTCGCCTATCGCGACGATGGCGGCGTACAGATTTTCTGGGTCGTGCCGAAGGAAGATTGAGCCGATGATCGTTCGTTGTTTCGCTGTACTGCTGTTGCTCCTTAGCTCCACCGTCCAGGCCGACGCCCCCCGTACTTTCAGCGAGGCCAAGAAGGTTGCCTGGAAACTCTACGCGCCCCAGTCCACCGAGTTCTATTGCGGCTGCAAGTACAAGGGCAATCGAGTGAACCTGGCCGCCTGCGGCTACGTACCCCGCAAGAATGCCAAGCGCGCCGAGCGCATCGAGTGGGAACACATAGTGCCGGCCTGGCAGATCGGCCATCAGCGCCAGTGCTGGCAGCAAGGCGGCCGCAAGAATTGTTCGCGCAACGACACCCTCTACCAGCGAGCCGAAGCCGACCTGCACAATCTGGTACCGAGCATCGGCGAGGTGAATGGCGATCGCAGCAACTTCAGCTTCGGCTGGCTACCGGAGCAGTCAGGCCAATATGGGTCCTGCCTGACCCAGGTGGACTTCAAGGCCAAGAAGGTCATGCCCAGGCCATCGATACGCGGCATGATCGCCCGCACCTACTTCTATATGAGCAAGCAATACGGCTTGCGCCTGTCAAAGCAGGACCGGCAACTTTTCGAAGCCTGGAACAAAACCTATCCGGTGCAGGACTGGGAGCGCCAACGCAACCAGAGCGTGGCGTGCGTGATGGGACGCGGCAACGAATTCGTCGGAACGGTCAACCTCAAGGCCTGCGGCTGACCTGCAATCGCCCGCAGGACGCGGGCGATACTCCAGGAAGGAGACCCGGCCTACTGCGCGCTCTGGTGCTCGATCACCGTGACATCGATATCGCGCTTCTTCGCCTTGACCAGCTTCTCGACCACTTCGGTCTTCTTCGCCTCGGCTTCGGCCTGGGATGCAAAAGGCCCGACCAGCACTCGCTGCTTGCCGTCCACCGTCACCACGCTGGAGATGATCCCGTGCTCGATCAACCAGCCGGTGAGGTCGCTCACCGCCTGGGGCAGCTCGCTACCCACCAGCACATCCCATTGCGTAGAAGTGGCGGCCACCGCCGGCGGACCCTGCTCCGCAGCCGCGACATTCTTGCTCACCTCGGCTCGCTTGCCTTCGCCACAACCGGCCAAACCCACTACCGCCAATGCGGCTAACATCATCGCTATCGTGCGCACAACCTACCCCTAGGAAATCTGACTCGGCGATTTTACCACCCAGGGCTCGAGAGACCTCGTCACAAAATCGAGCCGAAACAGGAAGAATGAATTTTATTGCATCTGTATAGTTGCGCCTTGGGAATTTATAGATCTTCTGCGCGTCAGAAAGAGGCACCCACTTAGTGGAACTTCGCACTAATCTATACCTAAGACCGACCTCTGCACTGTTTCAATCTGGTGCCCTACCAAGCTATCAAGGAGAAGATCATGCTGATACTCACCCGCAAAGTCGGTGAAAGCATCAACATCGGTGACGACATTACGATCACCATCCTCGGCGTCAGCGGCCAGCAAGTCCGCATCGGCATCAATGCGCCAAAAGACGTCGCGGTCCACCGTGAAGAAATCTACCAACGTATCCAGGCGGGCCTCACCGCACCGGACAAACGCGAAACCCCTTGAGCCCCATGAGCATCAGTCTTCGGCCCGCGCGCTACGATTGGCGCGGCGTATACCTTGTTCGCCTTGAGCTTTTTCCCGCAATCCCGCTGCATGCCCCGATAGGGCGGCAAGCACCACAGACTCCCAGGCACCAGACCACCCCTCATCACTGACGACTCTCCTCCCCGACTCACACTCCATCCCTGACTCCCGATACGCGACGCCCCGCTCTGCAGGCGTCGCCCCAGACCAGGACTAGGCCGACCTGAAACCCAGCGCCTGGGTGAAACGCAGCAGGTAGCCATCCGGGTCGAGCACCAGCAGGTTCGACTGTCCGCACAGGCGATCATCTTGCCGATACCAGCACTCCTGGATATCCCGGCGCAGCATGATGCCGGCGTGGGCCAGGGCCTGCGCCAAGGCGCGAATGTCCGGACACTCGATCGACAGGTTCATCCCGCGCCCGAAAGGCGCCTCCAAGGGCTCCACACGCCAGGGAGACGGCTCCTGGTCATCCTCTTCCAACATCAGTTGGGCACCGTTGAAATCAAGAAAGGCAAAGCCGGACTCCGGTCGCTGGTACTCGATCCTGAAGCCCAGGATGGTGCAATAAAATTCCAGGCTGCGGTCCAGGTTCGTGACCAGCAGTTCCGGGACCAGCTTGTTCATCTGAAACCCTGGGGGCATCACGGCATCCATCGCTCATTGATCGAGCCGCGAGACTACTCCCAAGTCCAGGCCGATGCAGTAGCGCTTACCATTGATTACAAAGTTCCAGCCTACAGCTGCGCCAGCCCTACTCCCCGCGCCATACCGCTGGCCGCGACCACCAGCAGCACCAGCAACAGCGCCTGCAACTGGCTGCTTCGGACGAACGAAGAAGCCCGGGCGTTATCGGGCTGCGCCCCGCGTGCCAGGGCGATACGCCAGCGGACCAGGGTCAACATGGGCAAGACCTCGAGTAGTAGGATGCCGATGAACAGGGCCATTTTCAGATGGAACAACGGCTGCTGCAGATAGTAGTCGGTGCCCTTGCCGTAACCGCCGAAAGCCCGCAACAAGCCGGTCACCAGCAGCACCAGCGCGGCCAGCCCCCAGGCATTGTCGACCAGCAACACCGACCGGTAGCTGGACTCGCCACGGACCAGGCGCCCCAAGGCTGCGGCACGGGCCAGAACCGCCGCGAAAGCGCCGGCAAACGCCAGCAAGTGCACAGCCGCCAACATCCACTGCATCAGCATCGCGCTCACCTCCATCCGGTTGATCGAGAAATCCAGGGCAGCTCAATTAATAGTCCATGGGCACGGCATCCGCCGCCTCCGGGAAATGTGCAAGGCAAAAAAAAACGACCCAGGCACGGATCGCAAAATCCGCCCCTGGGTCGCCTGGCCATCCAATCCAGCAATGGCCCGCCATGCTCAAGCATGGCGCTCCAGCAATACCTTGCGCCACAAGGTGAAAGCCACCGAAGGCGTCCACGCCGGGTTGGAGGTGTGCTCCTGAAGGCACAGGTAGCGATTGCCCTCATAGCTCACACCGTCTTCCTTGCGGTAGTGCTGGCTGACGCGCCACTGCGGGAAGCCCGGGTCTACCTCGCCGCCGGCAGTCCTGGCTGTCACGCTGCGACTGGGTAACGACTCCTGCCCCTGGATATCGGTGGCAGTGACGAAGTAGCTGTACTCGGTATCAGGTTGCAGGCCCTGGTCCTCGACGCCTGGAGCAGGCGTCTTGGCCACTGGCCGACCGTCGCGATACAGGGAATAGAACTCCACCGGACGTTCGCCGCCGACCACGCTCCAGCCCAGGCTGATGCTGTTGCGGCTACGGCCCGATACCGCCAGGTTGCCGGGTGCCGGTGGGCGCTCCGGTTCACCGCCATCGCCATGGATCAGCGGCGCGTAGCGATTGCAGAACTCCCAGTTGTAGTGCGTTCCCTGCCGGCTGGTGCCGGCATCCCAGTTCACCGACCAGGTCATCAGCCCCTTGATGGCATGGCCAGCCTTCTGCAAGCGCTTGAAGGCATTGGTCAACGCCGCCGGATCGATGACGTAGCCGGTAGCCGCGGCATCGACGTTGCTCGGCAGGCCGATCGCCAGCTTGTCCGCCGGGATGCGAGTGAAGCCACGAGTGCCGGAAGCCAGGCTGTCGGTGAGGTAGAACAGGAAGTCCTCCTTCACCTGGTCGTTGCTCTGGGCAAGCCAGGCCCCACGACCACCGTTGGCCTCCGCTACCCACAGGCCATCACCGCCCTGGTTGTAGTACTGCGGGGCGATGAAGTCGTAGTAGCCCTCCAGCGCCTGCAAGTACGGCAGGTACTTGCCACTGCTGGTCAGGTACGGGAACTCCGGCGCCATGCTGATGATGAAGTGCTTGCCCTGGCCGGCGTAATGATCCTTTACCAGTTTCAATGCCGCTGGCAGCACGCTCTTGTTATCGGCGAAGTCGATGGCGCTCTGCTCCAGGTCGATATCCAGGCCATCGAAGCCATAGGTTTCGACCAGGCGGATGATCTCGTTGGCCAAAGGCTGCTCGTTGCCCTTGTGCAACTCGATATGCGCATCGGCGCCACCCAGGGAAATCAACACCGCCCGCCCCTGGCTGTTGAGTACGCCCACCTGACGCCGGAACTCGGCGTCAGACAGGTTGTAGGGCTTGAAGGTGGGAATGCCGTTGCCTTTCATGAAGGCCACCGCCACCACGTTGTACTCCTTGGGTACATCCAGCAGGCTCAGGTTGGCGAACTGCCCGCGCTGGTAACCATCGGCGGCGCCAGCGGCCCAGTTGTGCCAGAAGCCCATGAGGATCTTCTTGCCGGCGAGGCTGGGCATCAGCGATGCGGCATCGGCGGCCTGGCTCTTGATCAAGGAAAAGTCGATTTTATCCATGTTCTATTCCTTCAGAACTATTAAAAGAGTTTCTTCCACTGCAACTTACTTGAAGTCCAGATCGAAGGCCTGATAGAAAGCGTTACCGGTATTGGCCACAATCCAGGCCAGAACTACAACATGGTGCCCCTTCTTGTTCTTGGGCAGCACGACTTCATGTTCGGTCTTGGCTTTCAATTCCGGGCCATGAGCGTGATACGGAACTTGAGTATAGAAATCCTGGTAAAAAGCCTTGGGCTCAAGTTGCGCACGGCTGATCCGTTGTTTCGGATCCCAGCCATCTTTGGTGATGAACCAGCTATACCCACGGGTAACATGTGGAGCGCTGTAAACCCACTGCACCCGGAATACTTGCCCAGGCTCCACGTTCACCAGCGGCCAGCTGAATGGACGATTGAGTTTCTTCGACATTTCTTCGTCGGTGAAGTTGACGCAATCACGCGCATCGGTCTTGCCACCGCTGAGGATATGGCCATCTGCAGGCGGTGCGACACTGGGTTCGTCGCTGCCGTAAGGGGCCGGGAACGGGCCGGCGCCCAGGGCAGGCAAGTTCTTTCCGCCTTCCATTTCGTTGACCTGCCAGGTGCCCAGGAGACCCAGATCCACCGCAACCGCACCGCGGCTGGAAGGAGATACGACACGACCATGTTTAAGTTGAGTTTGTGGCTTATTCATTTCTTTCACTCCATTGATTAAATAAAACTCGCTCTTGGCGAGCACCTTTAACTTAGCGCACTTTTTCCTACTTTTTTCATGCGCTCGACAAGTAACCACTTCGGACAATTTGCAAAAACAGCGAAAACCCCACTAAACCCTGGACTTCCTTATTTGCGCTGACAATTTGAAGAGTCAATGTATTACACGCTTTTCTGGAGTAAAAATGACTTCTCCCCGATTTATTCCAGAGAAGAACTTGAAACTAATCCCGAAAAATCCAAGTTCCAGAAACGACAAAACCCGGCCAGGGCCGGGTTTGCAGGAAACGCGTTGAAGGCTGCGCCAGGGAAAACTACAAGCAGGTGGCCAAAGCCGCCAGGCGGCGCTTGGAGACGAAATTGTCTTCGACGGCGTAGAAGCGGACGGTGGTCGTCGCCGCCTCCGCCTTGATATCCACGAAGGATTCGGCGGACCGGCTATATACCGTATAGCCACCGCCCTTGCCCGACTCCAGATAGGCTGCGGCATCGACACCGAATACCGCCTCATCCTGCCAGGCGAACTGCACGCACTGCGCCACCAACTGATCGGCCTTGGCCGAGCTCAAGGTCTTGGCGGGGGCTTTGGCCCGCGCATCATCCATGTTAGAGCTCGCACAGCCGGCCAACAGGGCCGCCACCGTTACCGCCATCAAAACCCGCATGCTGCCTCCTGGTCCGTGAAAACGCGAGAGTATCGCCCAGGCGCAGGAAAAAAGCCGTCCACGGCCGAGAAAAAACCCGCACCAGGCTTCAGCATTCGGCCAGGGACGACGCCAGCTGGGCAATAGCCTCCTGGTCGTCGTCGCCAAGATGGCGGTAGTTCTGGATGATGCTGCTTTCATCGGCGCTCAGGCTGCCCTCGGGCAGGCGTGAAGGTTCGCCGGTCAATACGTAGAGCAGATCTACCCCATGGCGTCCGATCGCCATCAGGTAATCCGACTTGGGTACCCGTTCACCGCTCTCATAGCGCCCCTGGGCATTGGCCTCGACTCCACCGATAGCCCCGAATTCCTGCTGGGAGAGCCCCAGCGCCTTGCGCTGTTCTTTCAAGCGCTCACCGAAGGTCTGCATAACCATCCTCATTCGACAAGGTGATGGTTGTTACGACCACGGCCATTGGCGAAGGTGCCCATTGTGTAAAATGGCCCATTGCCAGCCACGGGACAAACGATTAACCTTCGCGCCCTTTCCCACACTTTTGACAAGGAGACTCATCATGGAACAGCTGATCACCCCTTGCAGGACGTGCCTGGTTTAAACGCTGCATCCGCTATTCGTTAGCGCCTTCGCTTAATCCCGCTTCGTCCTGCCATTACCTGAATATTTTTTTCCAATCAGGAATTGGACATGGACACTTGCATCCGTCATTTGTCGAACGGCGTCTCTCTGATCGCCTCCGACACCACCTGGATCGAAGACAAAGCGCTCCAGCAACTGCACACCACCGCCCAACTGCCCGGCATGCGCCAGGTCGTCGGCATGCCCGACTTGCATCCCGGCCGAGGCTACCCGGTAGGCGCGGCATTTTTCTCCACCGAGGTGATCTACCCAGCCCTGGTGGGCAACGACATCGGCTGCGGCATGGCGCTGTGGCAAACCGATATTTCCAGCATTCGCCCGAACCTCGACAAGCTGGAAAAGAAGATCGGCAACATCGACCTTCCGCTGGATGAGCAGTGGGATGAAGAACGTGAGCAATTGGGTCTACCGGTGACTGGCCACGAGCACTCCCTGGGCACCATTGGGGGTGGCAACCACTTCGCCGAGCTGCAGCAGCTCGACCAGGTGTACGACACCGAGGCCCTGCAAGTACTGGAGCTGAACCCCAAGGCCCTGCTCCTGCTGGTGCACAGCGGCTCCCGGGGCCTGGGAGAAGCCATTCTGCGCCGCCATGTGGACCAGCATGGGCATCAGCCCCTGGAAGTCGACAGCGTCGCCGGCGCCCAGTATCTGCAGCAGCACAATGAGGCCTTGCGCTTCGCCGAGGCCAATCGCCGGCTGATCGCCGAGCGGCTGCTTTGCAACCTGCGGGCCAAGGGACATTCCGTACTGGACATCAACCACAACCTGGTATCGCCGGCCAACGTCGACGGAGTCAGTGGCTGGCTGCATCGCAAAGGGGCCACGCCTTCTGACGTGGGACCGGTGGTCATCCCGGGCTCCCGGGGCGACTACAGCTACCTGGTACAACCCATCCCGGCAACCGCCAGCCTCTATTCCCTGGCCCATGGGGCCGGGCGCAAATGGCTGCGCAGCGACTGCAAGGGCCGCCTGGATGCACGCTTCAGCTTCGAGCAGCTCAAGCGCACCCAACTGGGCAGCCGGGTGATCTGCGAAGACCGCGGCCTGATGTACGAGGAGGCCCCCGAGGCCTACAAGAGCATCGATAGCGTAGTAGGTAGCCTGCGAGATGCCGGACTGGTGAAGATCATCGCCCGGCTCAAGCCGGTACTGACCTACAAGCGCCGGGGGTGCTGCTGATGTTGTTGCTGCAACTCTCCTCCGCCCAGGGCCCGGTGGAGTGTGAAATCGCCGTGAGCAAGGCCTTGCGCCAACTGTATCGCGAGGCCCAGATCCTGGGCGTGCGTATCGATATCGTGGAGCAGGCTGCCGGGTATGGCGGCAACCACTGCAAGTCGGTCCTGGCCAGCCTCGACGGCGAGCAGGCCGAGGAGCTTGCCCGGCGCTGGACCGGCACCCTGCTGTGGAGCTGCAAGAGCCCTTCGCGGCCCGGTCACAAGCGCAAGAACTGGTATTTCGCCGGCCAGCTGTTCAGTCCGCCCCAGGGCGCCCAGGACAGCGAGATCCGCTTCGAAGCCATGCGTGCCTCAGGTCCCGGCGGCCAGCATGTGAACACCACGGACTCCGCCGTGCGTGCCACGCACCTGGCTACCGGCATCAGCGTGAAGGTGCAATCCGAGCGCAGCCAGCATGACAACAAGCGCCTGGCGCGCCTGTTGATCCAGCAGCGCCTGGAAGCCCGGCAACAGCAAGACCAGGAGCAGCTGCGCCAGGATCGCCGCTACGCCCACCACCAGGTGGAACGCGGCAATCCGGTGCGCACCTTCAACGGCAGCGCTTTCACGCCAGGCAGCTGAAACCCTGCCGGCACGGGGAGCCGGTCATCGGCCAGTTCCCTCCCGCCACAACAAGACAAAGGCAGGCACCATGCCTGCCCTTTGCCCTCGACTCGAAAAGTTTATCCGACGACAGCCCCGGAGGTGCGCCCAGTCAGATAAATCCTGCCTCGATCATGGCAAGATTCCCTCCCGGCTCCCTCGGTTCATATAAGGATACTTGCATGCGATTCCTGCCGCTGCTCGACGCCAGCTCCGAACTTCAAGCACATATACGCAACTTGCGTAACCAGGAGCCCGTTCGAAGGCACATGTACACCTCCCACGAAATCACCGAAAGCGAACACCAGGATTGGCTGGCTTCCCTCCAGGGCAACCTGCGGCAAAAGGTATTTGTCGTTCTCCAGGATGAACAGGCGGTCGGTGTCGTTTCACTCAATGCCATCAATAGCCTGCACCGAACCGCGGACTGGGCCTTCTACCTGGACTCCGAGCGACAGGGAAAAGGCCTCGGTAGCAGGGTGGAATTCTGGATGCTTGATTACTCATTCAATGAAGCTGGCATGGAGAAGCTCAATTGCGAGGTACTGGAAACAAATACCTCTGTGATAAACATGCATTTGAAGTTTGGTTTCAAGCTTGAAGGCACCCGCCGCAAGCACATTCTCAAGGAAGGTGTGCGGATTGACGTGGCATTGCTTGGCATCACAAAAGATGAATGGGCGAGCACACGCCCAGAGCTCGAACCCCTGATCAAACGCCTGGGCAAATCAGAGGCCAACCTCTAACCCATCAATCATTGATCACCAGCAAGGTCACGGGGTAATGGCCGCCCTTCCCCCTAGCCTGGCAGCACCGGCAGGCAATCTTTCGACGCTTTCAATCAACTGCAGCAGACGCATCCTCAGGGCTTGGGCGACGACCAACGCTGCTCCGTACCCTCCCCTGGCATCTGATGATGATAATTAACGCAAGCGTCTCGTCTGCTGCCACCCTGGAGCTACCTGCGATCGCTGCCTAGCCAACGGCGAAGATCCCAGGAATGCGTCCATCGAAAGCCATCTTTCATCTATCAGAAGAACCGAGCCACCAAGTTTTCATCAGAAAAAACACAGGGTTATGATTTTTTTTGCTGTGCTCGGGAAAAAACACGGACAGAAATGACCACCAGCGATACAGCCTCCGCTGTTCTATTTTCGCGGCTTGTTCGCCACCTTTCATATTCGCGCAGCAAATGCATGTGCCAGCCGCACCAGCATCGACCAAGTGGCTACACGCTCCATCGCGCCACGTGCACAAGCGGCCAGGCAACGAGGAATAAAAGAAACCTGAGGCGTCATCAGAGCAACACCAGGCATCAGCTCTGCGCGGGCAGGACACCGCATGCAGCGGGCACCGGGAAGATCGGAGGAATTTGGCAAAGGCTGTGAAAAAGCCCCATAACGAAAAAAGGGCTCACCTTTCGGTGAACCCTTTTTCAGACCGCCCAGCAGAGCGGATTTTGTTTGGTAGGCGCGATTGGACTCGAACCAACGACCCCCACCATGTCAAGGTGGTGCTCTAACCAACTGAGCTACGTGCCTGCTGTGAGGCGGCATTCTACGGAATTCCGGAGGGGTGTCAACACCTTTTTTCAGCTAAGCCTATGAATATGCGAATTTTTTAATTTCCCGAGGGCGAAGAAGTTTTTCTTCTGCTCTGGCAGCCCATTTGCAACTCAGGTAGCATCGCCGCACTCGTAAAATATATTAAACACAAGAGGTCGCAGGATGGCGCACATTCCATACCCACAGTCCTATTACGCCGCTTCAGCCAACGCCGCCCCGGAACGCCCCCAACTGCAAGGCGAGATGGAAACCGACGTATGCGTGATCGGTGCGGGTTACACCGGCCTGTCCAGCGCCCTCTTCCTCCTGGAGAGCGGCTTTCGCGTCACCGTGCTGGAGGCGGCCAGGGTCGGCTTCGGCGCATCCGGACGCAACGGCGGCCAGATCGTCAACAGTTACAGCCGCGACATCGATGTGATCGAGCGCAGCGTCGGCCCCAAGCAAGCGCAACTGCTGGGACAGATGGCATTCGAGGGCGGCAAGATCATTCGCGAGCGCATCGCCAAGCACAAGATCCAGTGCGACTTGAAGGACGGTGGCGTGTTCGCAGCCCTGACGGGCAAGCAGATGGCTCACCTGGAGTCGCAGAAGCGCCTATGGGAACGCTACGGCCACACTCAACTGGAACTACTGGATGAGCGCCGGATTCGCGAAGTCGTGGCCAGCGACCAGTACCAGGGCGGCATGCTCGACATGAGCGGCGGCCACATCCATCCGCTGAACCTGGCATTGGGCGAAGCGGCCGCCGTCGAGTCTCTGGGCGGCATCATCCACGAACAATCCCCGGCAGTGCGCATCGAGCGTGGAGCCTCTCCCGTGGTGCACACCCCCCAGGGCAGGATCCGCGCCAAGTTCGTCATCGTTGCCGGCAACGCCTACCTGGGCAACCTGATTCCGGAGCTCGCAGCCAAGTCCATGCCTTGCGGCACCCAGGTGGTCACCACCGAGCCCCTGGGCGACGAACTGGCAGCCAGCCTGCTACCCCAGGACTATTGCATCGAGGATTGCAATTACCTGCTCGATTACTATCGCCTCTCCGGCGACAAGCGCCTGATCTTCGGCGGCGGCGTGGTATATGGCGCCCGGGATCCAGCGAACATCGAGGCGATCATCCGCCCGAAGATGCTCAAGGCCTTCCCACAGCTCAAGGATGTGAAGATCGACTATGCCTGGACCGGCAACTTCCTGCTGACCTTGTCGCGCCTGCCGCAAGTTGGCCGCCTGGGGGACAACATCTATTACTCCCAGGGCTGCAGCGGCCATGGCGTGACCTATACCCACCTGGCCGGCAAGGTCCTGGCAGAGGCCCTGAGAGGCCAGGCAGAGCGCTTCGACGCGTTCGCCAACCTGCCTCACTACCCCTTCCCTGGCGGGCATGCACTACGCGTCCCATTCAGCGCCCTGGGAGCCTGGTACTACAGCCTGCGGGACAAGCTCGGTTTCTGACGAGGCTGTTCTTCGCCCACAAAAAAACCGCCAGCCAGGCGGTTTTTTTGTGGGCGAATCATAACGACAGAAACCA
>NZ_JBYSWT010000030.1:0-96200 GCF_058781435.1 Pseudomonas sp. FW507-12TSA | reverse complement strand
GACGGGGGTTGGGCTCGGCGGGATCGGTCAGGGTCTTCCAGGCCTGGGCATCGAAGGGCGGCTCCTGCAACTGGACCAGCTTGAAACGCCCCAGCAACGGCGTTGGCGACCAGTAGTAGAACAGCACCGGCTTGCCACGCCGGATCGACGAGCTGATCTCGGCGTCCAGGGCCGCTCCGGAGCCGCTACGAAAGTTCACGTAGCTGTCCTGCAGGCCATAGGCCTTGAGCTTCTGCTTGTTGACGATCTCCGAAGTCCAGCCGATGGGGCTGTTGAGAAAGCGTCCCTTGTCGGGGCTTTCCGGGTCCTTGAACACTTCCTTGTAGCGCTTGAGATCGGAGACGCTACGCAGCTCGGGGGCCAGGGGCTTGATGCCCCGCTGCGGATCGCCCTTGATCACGTATTCGGGAACCCACCACCCCTCGGTGGCGCCCTTGACCGTGTCCCCCAGCGCCACCACCTTGCCCTCGGCCTCGGCCTTGACCCATACCGGGCTGCGCCCTGCCCACTCCTCGCCGATGACCTGGATGTCGTTGTTGGCCAGGGCGGTTTCCAGGGTGATGGTGGTGCCGGGCAAGGTATCGGTGGGCAGGCCATAGCCGCCCTCGACCACCGTGCGCAGGATCTCGGTGATCAGGCTGCCGCTCTCCCAGTTCAGGTCGGCGAAATGGATCGGCTGCGGCGCCGCAGTCGCCGCTGGCGCCGCGCCAAGAGCAGCAAGGGTCAACAGGCTGCTGGCCAGCAGCGCACGTAATCCGTTCATGGCAAGCACCTCTCTAGGTCGAGTCCTGGGCAAGAGGGACAGCGACGCACCAGCGCAAGGCCCCTGAAGCATTAAGTCAACTGACTGTAGTAGAGGTTCCGTGTTTTCAAGCACCCACGGATGGCATCAGGAGTCCGGCGGCTCCTGCAGGCACTGCAATTCGCGGCGCACCATGCTGGCGTAGGCCGCTGGCCGCAGGTTGTAGATCTGCGCGGCCACCCAGCTCAACCAGGCACCTTGCAGGACGGGCTTCTGTGCGAACAGGCGCTGGGCCTCGCTACGCGCAGCGGCCAGATGCTGCTGGTGGAATTCGGCGCGGCTCTGGCTCGTCACTCGCTGGCCTTGAAGCTGATCAGTTCGCCCTTGCGCCACTTGGCGGCCTTGGCGGATATGGCCTTGAGGGTCTTGGTCAGGCCTTCCTGCAACTGCTCGTTGGCGGCGAAAACCATCACCACCGATTGCCCTTCCCTGAACACTATCCCCTGCCCCAGGGGGCTGGCGACGAAGGCGTAGTCGCCCAGGCCATAGACCGTCAGCTTGATCTCGCGAAAGCGGATTTCCATCTTGCCGCCTTCGCGGCTGGGCAATACCGCAGCGCGAAAATGATCTCCCACTTTCAGTTCCAGGCGGGGCTTGTCGTCCACCACCATGGCCGTCTCGGTATCGAGTTCGGCGATGTAGATGCCTTCGGCGGATTGTTCGGTGACATAGACAAAACGAGATTGAAACTGCTTGACCAGCTTTGCGCGCAAATCACCCAAGACAAACAACGCGTGCATTTCAAGATTACTTACTGCCAAGGAAAGGCTCCCCGATACTCAAAATGATGCTGTCCTTAAAAAAACGGGCAGCACAAAAAAACGCCATGACGGCGTACTCACTCCAATCACTCAACCAGAAGTTCATTCAGTTGGACCTGCTACTCCGGCGGCCATGGACACTGGGCAAGGGGAGATTCCACCATTGCATAGGCACATGTCGAAGGCTGGAGAATAGGCTCTGAACCCGAAAAACGTGGCGCCGCGCAGTAGGGAACGAGTGCTGGAACAGGCCTGCTGGCCGCAAACACCCTGGTCAATTCCCGAAATCGGCAGCCACTTCGGGCGGCTAGGGGCAATTCTAGAGCAACTTTGTGTACTTCGACTATGCAAAGCGCAGGTCCATCACCCTTTGCACCAGTCAAGCAAAGACCAGTACCGCACTCCAACCGGTAACGTTATCCCAGGCATGTTACCGGCTGGCGTCATTCCAGTGCGCCGCCTCACTCCTGTCGTGGCATGACTGCTGCCTATACTTGAGCACAGCTCTTTAGGAAAATACTTACAAGCTGATCTGACTCAGGATCCGGTTTGCCCATCCACGCAATACTCGACGCCGGGTCCACCGGCCAGACTCCGTGGGCACCCGAGACTCAACGAGCCAAAGGAGCAGAGAGGAAATGAAAGAGCTGGATATTGGCGAATTCTTCATCCGCGGCCAGTGCCGGGAAGTCAGGGGCGAATACCAGGCCGTGATCGCCCTGCGCACCAAGGTGCCCAAGAGCCGGTTCCACTTCTACCAGGTGGAACGCGACCGCTGGTTCAAGACCTCGGAGGAAGCCGCGGCAGCAGCCCGGGAACAAGCCAGGGCCCTCAAGCAAGCGATCGACCAGGGCGCGCTGGCCCCTTGAGCCAGTGGAGCCGGCCTAGGCCGAGTGCTTGAAACGCTCCCGGTCGGGGGCAAGCCCTGCCAGTTGCTCCTGCCAGGCCAGCTGGCATTCCTCGGCGTCGGCGCGACTGGCGAACGCGGTACCCCGTTGTTCGCCATTGACCAGCACCACCCAGCACACCTTGCGCCCCAGTGCTTGCAACGAGCCGGGCACGCCGCTGCCTATCATCACCGCTACATCGACCTTGTACATGGCTATCCCCGCGGAAATAGTTAGCAACCTAACGATATAGGCATGCTAAATGATTTCCGTCTCTGGACAACAGCCGGTTATTGCACATCAGCATTACGCCAACGGTAACAATCGCCGCTCGCCATCAGGTCCGTCGGGATGGCGCCTGCTCGGGTTTGTAGCCCAGGCGCAGGCCGCCCCAGTGGCGTCCCTGGACCATGATCGGCACCGAAAGATCGTGCATCAGCTCGCCGGTATCACGGGTGTAGGTCTGCAACAACAGCGGCTGCTGATGGCTGCCGCAGCGAATACCGGTGCGATCGGCGAACTTGCGCTTGCTGCGGTTGTGCAGGTTGTCCACCTGGGGATCGCCGGTCAAGGGTTGGGAAAACGCCTGGTTATGGGTCGGCACGTAGCCTTCCTGGGTACAGGCGATGGCGAACACCAGGCCGTCATGGCGTGGCAGCAAGGACTCCTGGATCGCTGGCAGCACCTGGTCGGTATAGCGATCGAAGCGGGTGTGATACCTGCTTGGCTCGGTGTTGGGAATCAACTGGTAATTGCGGTCGAACAGCTCGTCGAGGCTGATGCGCTGGGCCGCGAGGTCGGCCTCGAACTGCTCGGCGATGCGTCGCGCGCCTTCGCGGGCCAGGTCGTAGATGCGCTGGTGATATTCATCCAGGCCCACCGCGGCCAGGCGCTCGCTGATGGTTTCCGCCTGCCCTTCCATTTGCACCGCCGCCTCGGCAAGGCTGCGGGTCTGCTGGTCACTGACCGCCAGGTCGCTGCGCATCTGCTCCACCGCGTGGAACAGGCTATCCAACTGTTCGCGATTGGTCTCGGCGCCCCGGGCGATCTCGCTGACCTGCTCCTCGACCCCGGCCGCCAGGCGGGCGATGTTGTCCAGGTGGCGACCGGTATGCTCCACCTGCTCGACCCCAAGATTCAGGTCATCGGACAACTGGCGGATCTGTTCCACTACATCACCGGTGCGCTGCTGGATATCGGCCACCATCACCCCGACCTCATCGGTGGCCACCGCCGTGCGCCCGGCCAGTCCGCGCACCTCGTCGGCGACCACGGCGAAACCGCGGCCATGCTCGCCGGCCCGGGCCGCCTCGATGGCGGCATTGAGGGCCAGCAGGTTGGTCTGGCTGGCAATGGACTGGATCACCAGGGCCACGCGCTGGATCTCCTCGCTGCGCTGGCTGAGGGCCTCGATCGACTCACGGCTGTCGTTGGCGCGCTGGCTCAGAAGGTGCATGCGGTTGATGGACTCGCCCAGCACCGTGCGCCCTTCGGCACTGCTGGCATGGGCTTCGCTGGCGGCTCCCAGCGCTTGGCGGCTGAGCTGCGAGGTGACCTGCTCGGTCTTGATCATCACCTCGGCGTTGCCGACGATACGCACCGCTGCATCCAGCTGGGATTGCAGCTTGTCGGCCAAGCGGGTTACCGAATAGGCCACGCCAGCGGCGGACAATGCATTGTGGGAAGTGCTGTAGGACAGATCGCGGGTCAGCGCCGACATTTCGCCATCGCTGGCCGCCAGCACCGCCCCCGTCACCTTGCGGCTACGCAGCCGGGGCAACCAGATCACCACCACCGCCAGCGGCAGGCACAGGTACAGCGGCCAGTCGCCCAGGGCCTGGCCGGCCAACAGCGCCATCAGGGCCGCACTCTGTAGCGCCGGAGCCCACCAACGGGCAGGTTCGGGAGTTGCCAGCGCCTGCGCCACAGGCACCGCGAGAGATCCATCTCTTGACATGTTGCTCACCCCATATCGTTCTAATTGTTTTGCCGCATTAAACGCCACTATAACGCCATGATCCATGGTCCCTTAGTCGGAACAGGCACAGCGGCAAGCTTGCAGCCTCAAGCGGCAAGAAGCGCGTGCGGGGCATTATTCAGGCTCTGGCGGGATGGGTATTGCAACAGATCAAGGGAACGGTGGCCGTGGCGCGGCTCCCGAAGGGAAGGCAATTGTAGCGAGGGGTTTGCACTCCAGGGACGCAGCGCCGGCTAGGCTGCGCCCCTGAAGGCATCAATGCACTTGAAACACTTGCAGCGGCTGTCAGGCCTGGCGCTGGTGCTTGTCGATCTGCTCGTGACGCTCTTGGGCTTCGATGCAGTACTTGGTGGTAGGACTGATCAGCAGGCGCTTGAGGCCGATCGGCTCGCCGCTGTCGTCGCACCAGCCGAAGCTGTCGTCACTGATCCGGCCCAGGGCCTGCTCCAGCTGCGGCAACATGCGCTGGTCGCGATCGATGGCATTGACCAACCAGGTGCGCTCTTCTTCGACGGAAGCGGCGTCGGCCGGGTCAGCCGGGGTATCCAGGCTTTCAATGGCGATCCGGTTCTGCTCGATGCGCTCGTGGGTTTCCACCTTCATGGCTTGCAACAGCTCAGTGAAAAAAGCGTGTTGCTCGGCATTCATGTAGTCATCCGCCGGCATGGCCAGCAACTTTTCCTTGGTCATTGATTTCTCTATAAAAAATACGTGCATTAAGGCGAATTCAAACTGTTTCCGGTTGACCTTCAAGGTCATCAGAAAGGCGCCATACCTTCCAAGCGCCACCCGGCACTCAATTTACGAGGGGCGGCAGTCTAAGGCCGGTTTGAGGGCTCAGCAACTGAAATGACAGCGAATCTGTCCGACAAACCGCACAAAGCCCGCAATTGCGGGCTTTGGGGCTGGTGATCGGAGTGCTTTTATAACAAAAAATTCCATGCGCGCAGGTCTTTTAGAAGACAAACGGCAGTACCGGACAGCGGATTTGGCCATTTTTGCGACAGATTACCGCCCTGCCCGTCCGCCTCCAGGCATCGACATCAGCGTTTGAGCTTGCGTTTGTTGCGGTACTGGTCGATGACCACCGCCACCACGATGATCAACCCCTTGATGATGTCCTGGATGTAGGCATCGATACCGACGAAAGTGAAACCGCTGGCCATCACCCCCAGGATCAGCGCGCCGATCACCGTGCCGGTGATGCGTCCCACGCCTCCGGCCAGGCTGGTGCCGCCGATCACTGCAGCGGCGATGGCATCCAGTTCGTAGGACATGCCCATCCCCGCCTGCCCGGTGGCGGCCCGCGCCGAGGCCACCACCCCGGCCAACCCGGCCAGCAACCCGGCGATGCTGTAGACGATCACCAGGTGGCGCTTGACGTTGATCCCCGACGTGCGTGCCGCCTGCATGTTGCCGCCGATGGCGTAGGTGTACTTGCCATAACGGGTGTAGCGCAGGGCGACATGGAAAATCACCGCCACCACCAGGAAGATCACCACAGGCATCGCCCCATGGCCAATGGCAGTGTAGGAATCGGACAGCATGCTCACCGGCTGGCCCTGGGTGTAGTAGCGCGCCAGGCCACGGGCCGAGACCATCATTCCCAGGGTGGCGATAAAGGGCGGGATGCCACTGAGGGCGATGATGCTGCCGTTGATCGCCCCCGCCAGCAGGCCGACTCCCAGCCCCGCCAGTACCGGGATCCATACCGGCAGATCGGTCAACCCGGGGAACACCGCGCGGCTGAAGTCGGAAGTCTGCGCCAGGCTGGCGGCGATCATCGCCGACAAGGCCAGCACCGAGCCCGAGGACAGGTCGATGCCGGTGGTGATGATCACCTGGGTCACGCCGATGGCCAGCAGGCCAATGACCGAGACCTGGAGGATCATCAGCACCAGGCGCTGGGAATTGAGCAAGAAGCTCTGCTCGCGGACCACCCAGCCGGACAGCTCGAACACCAGGGCGATGCCGATCAGCACCAGGAAGATACTCAGTTCGGTCGGCAGGCGCCGACGGCTCTTGGCCGGTGCCAGGGCCGGTTTGTTTTCCAGTATTGCGTTCATCACCGTCCACCTTGATCAGGGGCGGCGCCATTGCAGGCGGCCGGCCCAGGTTGAATGTCGTGTGTCGCCGCTAGTGTTCCAGGGCCAGGCCCGAGGCCAGCTGCATCACCCGCTCCTGGCTCGCTTCGCTGCGGTCCAGGGTGCCCATCAGTTGCCCCTCGTGCATGACCAGCACCCGGTCGCTCATGCCCAGGACCTCGGGCAGCTCCGAGGAGATCATCAGCACCGCCATGCCTTCGCCGGCGAGTGTGGCGATCAGGCGATAGATCTCGGCCTTGGCCCCGACATCGATGCCTCGGGTCGGCTCGTCGAGGATCAGGATCCGTGGCCGGGTCATCAGCCAGCGGGCCAACAGGGCCTTTTGCTGGTTGCCGCCAGACAGGGTGTCGATGCACTGCTCCAGCGACGGGGTCTTGACCCGCAACTGGCGACACATGTCCTCGCACAGCGCGCGCAGGGCCTTGTGCTTGACGAAACCCGCCCCGGCATAGTGCTTGAGCACCGCCACTTCCATGTTCTCCAGCACCGAGAGGCAGGGGAACAAACCACTGAGCTTGCGATCTTCGGTGAGCAGCGCCAGGCCCTGGCTGATGGCCACGTGGGGCTCGCCAATGCGCAACACCTGGCCATCGAGGATGATCTGCCCGCCATCGGCCGGGGTGATGCCGAACAGGGTCTCGGCCACGTTGGTCCGCCCCGAGCCCATCAGCCCGGCGATACCGAGGATCTCGCCGGCATGCAGGTCGAACGACACCCCCTCGAACACCCCGTCCAGGCGCAGGTCGCACACCTGCAGCAAGCGCTCGCCGATGGGCTGGTCACGCGTGGGAAACAGCTGGCTCAACTCGCGCCCGACCATCATCGAGATCAGGCTGTCGCCGTCCAGGTTCTCGGCCCGTTGCAGGCCGATGTAGGTGCCATCGCGAAACACCGCCACCTCATCGGCGATGGCGAACACTTCGTTCATCTTGTGGGTGATGTAGATGATGCCCTTACCCTGGGCCTTGAGGTCGGCGATGATCGAGAACAGATGCGCCACCTCCTTGTCGGTAATGGCCGAAGTCGGCTCATCCATGATCAGCACATCGGAGTCATAGGACACCGCCTTGGCGATCTCCACCATCTGCCGCTCGGCGATGCTCAGGTGGCCCACCTGCTCCTGGGGATCGAGCTCGATGCGCAGGCGCGCCAACAGCGCGGCGGTGGCGCGATGCATCGCCCGATGATCGACCAGGCCCAGCCGGCCCAGCGGCTCGCGGCCGATCCAGATGTTCTCGGCAACGCTCATGTGCGGCATCAGGTTGAGCTCCTGGTGGATCATCGCGATCCCCGCCTCCAGGGCCGCTAGTGGCGAGGCGAAGCTCACTGGCCGGCCCTTGAGGCGCAACTCGCCGGCATCGGGCTGGTAGATCCCGGCGATGATCT
The DNA here is from genome assembly GCF_058781435.1 of Pseudomonas sp. FW507-12TSA. Taxonomy (NCBI): domain Bacteria; kingdom Pseudomonadati; phylum Pseudomonadota; class Gammaproteobacteria; order Pseudomonadales; family Pseudomonadaceae; genus Pseudomonas; species Pseudomonas sp. FW507-12TSA. Next base: position 88,281 of record NZ_JBYSWT010000030.1, on the reverse strand, counting down.
TCATCAGGGTCGACTTGCCGGCGCCGTTCTCCCCCATCAACGCCAGCACGGTGCCGGGACGCACCCGCAGCTGCACCTCGGACAGGGCCACCACCCCGGGAAAGCCCTTGCTGACATTGATCACCTCCAGCAGGTAAGGCTCGATGACGGGGGTGATCCCGGCCGGATTCGAAACGGACGCACAGGCGTTCATGCTCAGTTACTCCCGCCGCCAGGCACCCAGGGCACCCGGTCGGCTTGCTCGGTGAATGAGGCCCGGCTACTTGAACTGGGCGACGTTGTCCGGGGTGATCAACCGATACGGGATCCACACCGCAGCCTCCACCGGCTGCTGCTTGATCATCTTCATCGCGGTCTCCACCGAACCTTCGGCCTGGCCCTTGGCGTCCTGGAATACCGACATCGCCAGCTCGCCGCGCTGCACCGCGCGCAGCCCGTCGGGGGTACCGTCGACCCCGGCGATCAGCACGCTGCCGCGTTCCACCCCGGCCTGGTTCAAGGCCATGGCGGCGCCGATGGCCATCTCGTCGTTGTTGGCCACCACGGCGTTGAACTCGCGGCCCTGGGTCAGCCAGTCATTGACCAGGGTCATGCCGCGGTCGCGCAGCCAGACCCCGGTCTGCTCCTGGTCGATCCGGATGCCCGGGTACTTGGCCAGCACCTCCTTGACGCCCTTGGTGCGATTGGCCGTGGAGTTGTTGGCCAGGTCCCCCAGCAGGATCACCACGCTGCCCTTGCCACCCATCTTGTCCGCCAGGTACTGCATCTGCATCCGCCCGGCCTCCAGGTCGTCGGAGGCCACGGTGACCACCCCCTTGGGCAGGGCCAGGTCATCCGGGCGACGGTTGACGTAGACCAGCGGGATCCCGGCCTTGACCGCCGCCTCGGTGATCTTGCGAGTGGCGGCGGTATCCACCGGGTTGACCACGATGGCGTCGACCTTCTGGCTGACGAAGCTTTCGACCTGGCTCAACTGCTTGACCACGTCGCTGCGGGCGTCCTCGAACTGCAACTGCACGCCCTCGGGCATGGACTTGGCCTTCTGGTCCATGGACTCGCGCAAGTAGGTCAGCCAGGTGTCGTCGAACTGCGACATGCTCACGCCGATCCGCACCTGGGCCTGGGCCACGCCGCTGGACAGCAGCAAGGCCAGGGCCAGGGAAACCACTCGGGTCTGGATATTCATCAAGGGTGCTCTCCACGTTGTTGTCGGTTGGCGGCTCGGGCACCGCCGCGGCTCAGGCGCGTGAATACAGGACCGGGGCGCCGGGCATGCAGCCCAGCAGCGAACCTTGGTGTTCGACACACAGGCAACCCAGCAGCGACAGCAAGCGGGAGGACCAGGGAGTGCGAGGCATCTCGCAAGAAGGAATTGCACCTGCCCGGGAGGGCAATGGCGTGGCAGAGCGAGGGATCTTCATCGACGGCACCTGTGTTGTTTTTGTTGGATGGCTGTCCAGGGCACCAGGCAAAACCTGAGGACCCCGGCAGCCTGGGTAGTCGGCAACCTGGAAATGACTCTATTGGAAAATATTTTCTATATCAACTCATTTTAGAATTTTGTTGCAGACGCTATTCAATCCCCATTCAAGGGCCTGCCCAGGGCCCTGGCCCGGGCCTCTCAGCCATAGAATGCGGGGCGCGGCGGCAAGTGCACCGGCACGATGGCCCCGCCCTGCTGGGCCTGGATGCAAGCGTCGGCAGCCACCGCCGCCGCCAGGCCGTCCCAGGCCGAGGGGCCTCCCACCTGCCCTGCCGCCACGGCATCGATGAAGGCTTGCAGCTCGACGTCATAGGCGGCGATGAAGCGCTCCTTCCAGTCCATGAGGATGGCGCTGGACAGGTTGGCGGCGCTGCGCAGTTGCACCTGGGGCGGCTCGGGCAGGCGCGCGATACCGCTCTCGCCCACCACCTCGCACTGGATGTCGTAGCCGTATTGGCAGTTGACGAAAATCTCCACATCGATCCGCACCCCACGGGCGGTCTCCAGCAGGACGATCTGCGGGTCGCGCAGTTGCCCATGGGCCTTGCTCGAAACCCGGGGGAACAGCACCTGCACCGAGACGTAGTCGTCGTCCAGCAACCAGCGCAGCACGTCCAGTTCGTGGATCAGGGTGTCGGTAATGGCCATGTCGGTCTTGTAGTTCGGCCCTACCCGCGGATTGCGGTGGGCGCAGTGCAGCATCAGCGGCGTGCCGATCCGACCGCTGTCGACCACGGCCTTCAGCGCCTGGTAGCCAGCGTCATAAGGGCGCATGAAGCCCACCTGGACCAGGCGCTTGCCGTGGGCCAGCTCGGCCTCGACGATGCGCCGGCAGCCTTCGGCGGTCACCGCCAGGGGTTTCTCGCAGAACACCGGCTTGCCGGCGGCGATGGCCGCCAGCACGAACTCCTCGTGGCTGGGGCCCCAGGACGTGACCAGCACCGCCTGCACCTGCGGCGAGCGGATCAAGGCATGGCCGTCTGCATGGACTTCAGCCTGCAATTGCAGGTCGTCGACCACCCGCGCCGCCTGTTGCCGATCGATGTCGGTCACGGCCACGACCCGGCTGCCCTGCAGGGTCTGGCTGCAACGCCGGATGTGATCCTGGCCGATGGCCCCGGTCCCGATAACGCCTAGCTGCAAAGACATGGATGTACTCCTGTGGTTGTTCGTGGCAAAGGATCAATACTGGCGAGCCCTGGCCAGTTCGGCGGCAATGGCCCGGGACGCGGCGGCAACCCGCTCGCTGTCAGAGACTTGGGCCACCCCCACATGCCACCAGGACTGGTAGCCATGGAGCATGGTCTTGGGCAGGACCTTGATGTCGATCAGGGTCGAGACCGTCTGCCGGCGGGCATCCGCCAGGGCCGCCTGCAACTGCTCGAGGCTGGTGACCCGGTAGGTCTTGCAACCGTAGGCCGCGGCGCTCATGGCGTAGTCCACCGGGATCAGGCCGCCGTCGAGCCGGCCCGTGAGCGGGTCGCGATAGCGAAATTCAGTGGCGAAGCTGTCCTGGCCCTGGCCCAGTTGCAGGTTGTTGATGCAACCGAAGGCCATGTTGTCCAGCAATACCAGGTTGATCTTGCGCCGCTCCTGGAGCGAGGTGACCAGCTCCGAATGCAGCATCAGGTAGGAGCCGTCCCCCAGCAGCGCATAGACCTCGCGCCCAGGCTCGGCGAGCTTGACCCCCAGGGCCGCGCCGACCTCGTAGCCCATGCACGAATAGCCGTACTCCACGTGGTAGCTGTTGAGCCCCTTGCTGGCCCAGCTGCGCTGCAAGTCGCCGGGCAGGCTGCCGGCGGCGGCGACGATCACCGCGTCTTCGTCCAGCACCTGGTTGAGCACGCCCAGGACCTGGCTCTGGGTCAGGCAGGAGCCGGTGAGCTCGATGAACTCGCGCAGCACCGCCGGGTCCAGTGAGTCGTCGACCTCGGGCACGAAGGCCTGCGCCGAATACTGCACGCCATGCAGGCGCTGCACCTCGGCCGCCAGCTGCGCCTTGGCCGTCGCCACCTGCTCGCCCCAGCCGGCGCGATAGTCACGCTCCACCAGGACCTGCGACAGGCCCTGCAAGCCGGCGCGGGCATCGGCCAACAGTTGCACGCCATCGAGCTTCAGGGCGTCGCCGGGGTTGACGTTGAGATTGAGGAACTGCACCTGCGGATGCTGGAACAGCCATTTCGAGGACGTGGTGAAATCGCTGTAGCGCGTCCCCACGCCGATGATCAGGTCGGCCTCCCGGGCCAACAGGTTGGCCGCCAGGCAGCCGGTCTCGCCAATGCCGCCGACGTTCAGCGGATGGCTCGAGAGCAGCGCGCTCTTGCCCGCCTGGGTCTCGGCCACGGGAATCGCGAAACGCTCGGCGAACGCCTGCAGCGCCTCGCCGGCGGCGGAGTACTTGACCCCGCCACCGCAGATGATCAGCGGCCGGCGCTTGCCCAGCAGCAGCGCCGTGGCATCGGCCAGCATGGCCGCGGTGGGCAGGCGCCGATCGATACGGTGGACCCGGCGGGCGAAGAACGCCTCGGGATAGTCGTAGGCCTCGGCCTGTACGTCCTGGGGCAGCGCCAGGGTCACCGCGCCAGTTTCCGCCGGGTCGGTCAGCACCCGCATGGCCTGCAATGCGGCACTCATCAATTGTTCCGGACGGTTGATCCGGTCCCAGTACTTGCTCACGGCCTTGAAGGCATCGTTGGTGCTGATGCCCAGGTCATGGAACTGCTCGATCTGCTGCAACACCGGGTCCGGCTGGCGGCTGGCGAACACATCGCCGGGCAACAGCAGCAAGGGGATGCGATTGGCCGTGGCGGTGGCGGCCGCGGTCAGCATGTTCGCCGCACCAGGCCCCACCGAGGCGGTACAGGCATAGACCTGCCGACGCAGGCGCTGCTTGGCGAAACCGATGGCCGCGTGGGCCATGCCCTGCTCGTTGCGCCCCTGATGCACCTGCAGGCCACCCGGGTCCTGCTGCAGGGCCTGGCCGATGCCCAGCACGTTGCCGTGGCCGAAGATGGTGAAGACTCCGGCGACGAAGCGGCTCTGTTGTCCATCCACCTCGACGTACTGGTTGTCGAGGAACTTCACCAGGGCCTGGGCCATGGTCAGGCGTAGCGTGCTCATTTCAGCTCCTTGCAAGGTATAGGGACGTCGCGCCGGGCACTCATTCCAGGGCCCGGCGCAGATGGTCGATGCTGGCGCCCAGGGCCTGGCGGACATCCACCAGGCCATGGACGCAGGCGGCGAAAGGCTCGAACGACAGGTAGCCGGTGTAGCCCTGGTGCAACAGCGCCTTGAGTTGCGCCACGTTGCCGAGCCGATCCGCCGCGCCCACCAGCACCCGATGGCCATCGCGCAACAGGCCCAGGGGCGCCTGCGCATCCTCGACCCCAGAGATATGCACCAGGCCGGTCAGTTCGGCGAACAGCTCCTGCTCTCCAGCCAGGCGGTGATGGAAGGTGTCGTGCAGCAGGCGCAGGACATCCAGGCTGGCGGTATCGCGGACCGCCTCCAGCGCCAGGCGCTTGCTGCGCAAGGCGCTCTCCTGAAAACCCAGGGGCTCGATGAAGCCGTACAGGCCATGCCGGCGCAGTACCGGGGCGATTCCCTCGAGGGCACTGCGCAGCGCCAATGCCCGCTGCGCGGCATCGCGCGGGTCCCCGGCCTCATTCAGCGGACACAGCACCAACCCCCTGGCACCGCAGGCCACGGCATACTCGGCCAATTGCCGCAGTTGCCGCTCGCGCTCCGGGTTCCAGACATCGAAGGGGTACAGCGCATTGATCGACAGCACCCGCACGCCACGGCTCGCGCACAGCTCGCGAACCCGCTCCGGCGGCGTGCCATCGGTGATTTCCACGCCCGGCAGGTCGTTGCGCAACTCGATGGCATCGATCCGCAACTCCAGCGCCAGGTCGAGGAATTCCACCAGCGACAAGCTCGGCGCGACCATCCGGTTCAAGGCAAAACGCAAGGGCCGGGGCATGTGGCTGACTCTCCCTATGGCGTGGCGCTCTCAGAGATCGAGCAGCCAGCTGTGCTGCGGATCGTTGTGGAATTGCCAGGCGCGTTTCGGCCCGGCCATGACATTCAGGTAGTAGGACTGGTAGCCGTACGGCACGCACACCGGGTGATAGCCCTCGGGGACCACCACCAGGTCGTGGTGCTCCACGGCCATGGCTTCGTCCAGTCGTCGATCGTCGGTGTACACCCGCTGGAACACGAAGCCCTGGGGCGGGTCGACCTGGTGGTAGTAGGTCTCTTCGAGAAAGCTCTGGTGCGGCAGGTCGTCGGTATCGTGCTTGTGGGGCGGGTAGCTGGAGGAATGCCCGGATGGCGTGCGCACCTCCACCACCAGCAGCGAATGCGCAGGCTCGCTGGCCGGCAGGATGTCGCAGACATAACGGGTATTGGCGCCCTTGCCCCGTACGCTGCGCGCGCACTGCTGCGGGCGGATCAGCCGCGGCGCCAGCCCGGCCTCGCGGCAACCGGGGGCTGCGCAGACCGCCAGCTGCACCGGGTCCAGCGCGGTGATCCGGGCCTGGCAGCCCGGCGGCAGGTAGACGGCGAACGGCGCCAGGTCCTCGAACACCGATTGGCGCTCGCCGATCCCCTCCCAACGGAACGCACCATGCCCCGGTGCCTCGCCCTCGACCCGCACATGCCCGGCCAGCAACACCAGGCATAGCTCGCGTTCACCGGCACTGACCGGCAGGCTTTCGTCCGGGCCCAGGCGGTAGGCGGCGAAACCCACGTACTGCAAACGGCCTTCCTCAAGTCGCACCAGCTCCTGGCCCGCGCTCGTGCCCTTGACCAGCAGGCTCATCGAGCAGCCCTCCCGTGCCCGGCACTGGCCAGCAAGGCGCGCAGGGTGTCATAGCCTTTGCGGGCATAGACCTCGCTGGGGGCCACCGCCGGGTCCTGCTCGGCCTCCACCACCAGCCAGCCCTGGTAACCAGCGCCCAGCAACACCTGCAGCAACGCGGCAAAATCCAGGTCGCCATCACCGGGCACGGTAAAGGTGCCGTTGACGATACAGTCGGGAAAACTCCAGAGCTGGTTGCGCGCCAACTGCACCACCGGCTTGCGCACATCCTTGAAATGCACATGGCAGACCCGCCCGACATGCCGGCGCAACACTTCCAGGGGCTCGCCACCGCCCATGTAGCAATGCCCGGAGTCGAACAGCAGGCCCACCTCGGGGCCGCTGCGGCGCATCAGTTGGTCGATGTCCTGCGGCGATTCGACGTAGGCGCCCATATGGTGGTGATAGGCCAGGCGCACGCCCTGGGAGAGGGTGAAACGGGCCAGCTCGGTGAGCTTGTCGGCATATTCCTGCCAGGCCTGTTCGGCGTGAAAGCGCGGGCGCTCCACCAGGGCGATGGGTTGGCCCTGGATCGAGTCGGCCACCTCGCCATAGACCAGCACCGTGGCGCCATTGTGCGCCAGCAACTGCACGTGGGCGGCGATGGCTTCGATCTCCTCGGCCACCGAGCGCCGCGCCAGCTGGCCGCTGTACCAGCCGGAAACCAGCGCCAGCTCGTAGGGCCGCAGCACCTCGGCCACCCCCTGGGCATCCCTGGGGAACTTGCCGTTGAGCTCGAAGCCCTCGTAGCCGATGGCCTTGCCTTCGGCCAGCGCCGTGTCCAGGGGCGTCTCGCCCCCCAGGGACGGCAGGTCGTCATTGCTCCAGGAAATCGGGTTGATGCCAATTCGGATCGCGGGCATGGCTGCACCTTTTATTGTTGTTCGGATCGCACTCTAAAAAACCGCCTTGCCACCAAGGCCTGGGGCGTTCACGGGCGGGCGCTGCGCCAGGCCTCGATCAACTGGACGAACGTGCCCTGTACTTGCTTGATCAGCTGCTGGTCGTCGATCTCCCCTGCCAACCAGGCACGGCTGGGCTCCTGGAAGATCGTGCGACCCACGGCGAAGCCCCGGCAACTGCTGCTGCCGGCAGCCTGGCGAAAGCCCTCGGCCAGGGCCTGGGGCGAGGCGTTGAGCCCCAGCAATACCACCCCGCGGCAGTAGGGATCACGCTCCTGGATCAACTGGTCCAGGCGCTGCCACTGCTCGCGATCCTGGGCCTCGATCTTCCACCAGGCCGGGTAGATGCCCAGGTTGTAGAGGCGCTTGATGGCCCGGTACAGCACCTCGGGATGGGCCCCGGGCAAGTCCTTGGGCGGGATGACCTCCAGCAGCAACTCATGGCCGCTGGCCTGGGACGCCTGGTACAGGGCGCGGATCTGCGCCTCCTGCTCCAGGCGCAGCATGGGTTCGTCATCGGGATGAAATTGCACCAGGCACTTGATGATCTGCTCCTGAGGCCAGGCAATCAGGTTGCTGCCAATGGCCCGGCCCTGCTCGAACACCAGGGGCCGCGAACCCTGCAGTTCCACCGGGCGTGCCACCCACCAGCCACGACCGGTGGCGGCGTTCAATGCATCCTGGCCGAAGCGCTGGTCCGCCAACACGCCGACATCAGCCTCGACGCCTTCGCGTCGCAGGCCGGCCTCGACCCGCTGCACCGCCTCGACGAACAGCAGCTTGAGTTGCTCGATGACCTTGAGCTCGCGCCCACCCTGGCGGGCCAGCTCCACCAGTTGCCCGCGATGATCGAAGGCGAAGATGAACAGCGGCCGCCACGCCTTGCGCGGCACGCTGACCTGGTGCAGGCGCCGCAGGGTCGGGTCTTGGTCCGGACGGGTGATGGGCCGCGGGCTGCCGAACAGGTAGTCGAGCTCGGCACGGGTCGGCATCGCCGGGGCACAGGCATGGCGCGAGACCACCAGGGCGCCGCAGGCATTGGCCAGTTGGCAGCAGCGCTCATCGTCCGCCCCCTCCAGCCAGCCACTGAGAAAGCCGGACATGAACGCATCGCCGGCGCCCAGCACGTTCAGCACCTCGACCTGCACGCCCTGGTGCACCTGCAACGCCTCCAGATGGCCGGGAATGGCCCCATGGATCACCGTGCAGCCCCTGGGCCCGAGCTTGACCACCAGGGTCGCGGCCGTGAGCTCGCGCACCCGGCGCAGGGCCGCCAGCAAATCCGGCTCGCCCCCGGCGATCAGGAACTCCTCCTCGGTGCCGACGATCAGTTCGAAGCGCGGCAGGATGCCCTGCACATGCTGGCTGACCTGGCGGTCGGCGACGAAGCGGGTCTGGCCATCGGCCTTGGCCGCCAGGCCCCAGAGCACCGGCCGATAGTCGATGTCCAGCACTCGCCGCACCCCGTGGCGCTGGGCATAGTCGAGGGCCTGGATGCTGGCCCGGTAGACCTGGTCGCTGGAAAAATGCGTGCCGGTGATCAGCAGCGCCTTGCTGGAGGCGATGAAGGCCTCGTCGATGTCCTCGGCGGCCAGGGCCATGTCGGCGCAGTTCTCGCGATAGAACACCAGGGGAAAACTCTCGCGGTCCTTGAGGCCCAGCAGGACCAGGGCCGTCAGGCGCTCGGGATCGACCCGCACGGCGCGGGTGTCGCAGCCTTCGCGCTGCAACGACTCCAGCAGGAAGCGCCCCATGTGGTCGTCGCCGACCCGGGTCAGCATCGCCGACTTCAGGCCCAGGCGCGCGGTACCGAAAGCGATGTTGGCGGACGAGCCGCCAAGGTACTTGGCAAAACTGGCGACATCTTCCAGGCGGGCCCCCACTTGCTGCGCATAGAGGTCGACGCCCAGGCGTCCGAGGCAGATCAGATCCAATTGACGCCCACTGGCAAAGCGGTCCTGGCCCATGCTGGCTCCTGTTATTGTTATCAGCCGCTGCCTGCCGCCGGTTCCTCGGCAAGCACTCTTGATGGGTGCAGACTAGAACGGCTTTCACTGCCAGATCAATATTTATTCTAAATTTTTTTACATGGAATATTTTTTCCACTAAAGTTCGCTGCACGCCGGAATCTGTGCCCTGCATCGTTTCAGCAATGCGCTGCAGGCCCCGGCCGGCAAGATTTTCCCGGCGCCGACCCTGTAGACTGCCCGCAGTCCGCCTAGTCTCAGGGGCACTACCCAGGCTCGCCCCATCAGCACCGCAAGAAGGATTGACCATGCCCCATACCGATCAGCCGGCCTTGTCCGAAGGCACCCCGGACAGCGACCTCGCCACTCGCCCGCTCGATGCCGAGGGCCTGCTGCAACTGATCGCCCGGGAATACGAAAGCCTGCCGCGCCAGCTCAAGCGTATCGCCAGCTACATGAGCCAGCAGCGCGACCGGATCATGGTCGATCGCATCAGCGACATCGCCCGCGAATGCGAAGTGCACCCCTCGGCCATCGTGCGTTTCTCCCAGCGCCTGGGCTTTCGCGGCTTCAGTGACATGCAGGCGTTGTTCCGCGAGGCCTATACCCACAAGGCCACGCCGGTACAGAACTACCAGCAGCGCATCCGCAGCCTGATCGCCAACAAATCACAGAAGGCCAGCAGTGCCGACCTGGCTCGCGACTGCATCGGCGCCACCCTCTCGGGGATCGAGCGCCTGGAACAGGAGCTGGACGAGGCGGCCCTGGAGCAAGCCGTGGACCTGGTGGTCAATGCCGAGAACATCTACGTGGTGGGGGTGCGGCGCTCCTTCGCGGTGGCCGACTACCTGGTCTACAACCTGCAGCACACCAACAAGCGCATCCACCTGGTCTCGGGGCTCGGTGGCAGCTACCGCGAGCAGATGCGCAGCATCCGCCCCGGCGACCTGGTGATCGCCATCAGCTTCACGCCCTACGCCAAGGAAACCCAGCACTGCCTGCGGATTGCCCAGCACCACCAGGCCAGGACCCTGATCATCACCGACAGCACCCTCTCGCCCCTGGCCAAGCGCGCCAACAGCGTGCTGCTGGTCAACGAGGGCAGCTCGTTCGCCTTCCGTTCGCTGAGCGCCACCTTGTGCCTGTGCCAGGCGCTGTTCATCGCCGTGGCCTACCGCCTGGAGCTGAAGATGGATGAAATCCACGAGCAGAGCGGCTTCGAGGATTAGCCGCGCAGCGGGCGCCTCATTCGTAGATCTTGCCGCAGTACAGGAACACCGCGAAGCGCTTCCACGGTGAGGCGTCGGCCAACCCCTGGCTGGCGCCCATGGCACTGGCTTCGGCCCAGGCATGGGCGGAGTCGAGGAAGTCCTCGATGGAGTCGTTCTGCCAGTCGCTGGCTTGGCGCCGGTCGGCACTCAAGGCCTGGACGAACGCCAGGAAACTGTGCTCATCCACCACTTGCTGCAAGGCTTGATCCAGGTCCACGGTTACCTCGGGGTCATCGGTGCCTGCCAGGCCAGGCCCATGCGCAGCAACTCCTTGCGCAAGATCGGCCGGTCCAGGCAGTGCAGGCCATTCACGGCCGGGCACTCTAGCAGCCGGTCCAGCTTCTGCGCACTCGCGGCTCCACCACTGAGCAAGTAGCTGCGCCCCTCGCCGAGGCTGATCAGGTTCAGCAGCCAGTCATCGCCCCACTGCCCCAGCACCTTTTCGATCAAGGGCCGTTGCTGGCGCAGCAAGCGATCGGCATTCCACAAGGTCAACTGGGCGAAACGCCTGGGCAGGTTGCTCTCTTCCCCGAGGACTTTCAGGTCCTTGTGCAGGGCCTGCTCCAGTTGTTCCTCGATCTGACGCTGGCACTGGTCGAAGTAGCATGCAGGCCATTGCTCGTCCAACCCGGCGTGCCGGGCCAGCATGGCATAGGCCTGGCGATCGGCATCGGTGCAGATCCGGGCGGTGAAGTTCAGGGTGTTGTCGAGAATTCCCGCTGCCAGCAATTGCGCACTGTCGCGGCTCATCTGCGCCAGCAGCCCCGAGTCGCGCCAGCGCTCATAGACCTGGGTGCAGGCGGCGCCGATCCGGCGGATATCCGCACGCGGCCCCAGGCGCTCGGCCCAGAACCCTTCGAACCCGGGATGATGGTCGATGACCTCCACCACCCGTGCAAGATCCACCAGCGGGTCCAGGTGCAGGTGATTGGAAACGTCCACCAGCACGAACACATCGTCGTCGCCGATCGGCACCGATGCATCCAGCCCCTTGCAGTTATGGCGCAGGGCCTGGGGAATGCTTTCATTCAGCGGCGCGCTGCTCAGGGCCCGGGCCGGCTGGCCGCGCAGGTTGAGCCATTCGGCGTAGGCGATGCAGCCGGCGTAGGCGTCCATGTCCAGGTAGGCCGCGCCGGAGGTGACAATGATCATGACGTCCTTGTGCAATACGAAGGCCCTGGGGCCGGGGTGCCGAGCATGGCCGGCGAATATGACAGCGCCATGACAGTCATGCCCCGGCCCGGGCTTGCCGGGCCTCATCCACCAACAGGGCCGCCAGGCGCGAGCCACTGAAGCGGATCTGCGCCAGGCTCAAGGCGGCATAGCCGATGATCACCGCCGGGCCCGGGCGCACCTGCTGGCAATGCTCGGCCAGCCCTTGCAGGACGATCCCGAGCGCAGCGGCGCGCTGGCGCAACCGCGCTTCATCGCCACCCGGCGGCAGGTGCAGCAGCAGGTGCAGGCCCGCTTGTTGCCCGCTGATGCTGTAGCAGCCCGGGGCCTCCCGGGCCAGGATCGCCAGCAGCAGGTCGCGGCGCTCCTGGTAGGCCTGGCGGGCGGCCCGCAGGTAACGCAAAAAGGCGCCGCTGGCGATGTAGTCGGCCAGGGCAAGTTGCTCGATCACCCCCACTGAGCGCCCGGTGCTCTGCAAAGTGGCCAGCAGCCGCTCGCGCAAGGCGTCGGGCACCAGCATGAAGCCCACCCGCAGGCCGGCGAACAGGGTCTTGTTGAAGCTGCCGCAGTAGATCACCCGATCGTCGCGATCCAGGGACTTGAGCGCCGCCAGGGGGGCGCTCTGGTAATTGAACTCGCTGTCGTAGTCATCCTCCACCACCCAGGCGCCACTGCGCCGCGCCCACTCCAGCAACGCCAGGCGCCGAGACACCGGCATGGTCATGCCCAAGGGCGCCTGGTGCGCTGGCGTGACGTAGACCATCCGCGCCGCGCCATGCTCATGCAGGCGGTCCACATCGATGCCCTCCTCCAGCACCGGCACCGGTATCGCCTGTGCCCCGGCCAGGGCGAACAGCTCCCTGGCCGACAGGTAGCCGGGGTCTTCCAGGCAGACCTCGTCCCCCGGTCGCAGCAGGCTGCGGGCCAGCAGGTCGAGGCCATGGCGAATGCCGGTGGTGACCATCACTTGCGCAGGCTCGCAAGCGATACCCCGATGCTGTCCCACGTACTGGGCGATCTGCTGGCGCAGTTGCGGCAGGCCCCCGGGGTCGTGGTCGCACAGCGACTGGGCCGGGGCACTGGCCAGGGCCCGGGTCAGGGAGCGGGTCCAGCGCGCCAGGGGGAACAGCGCCGGGTCGGCCAGGCGCGCGACGAAGGGCTGGCCGGCACGCACGCCCTGGGGCTGCGGCCTCGGGCCATCCTCGTCACTGGCAGCAGGCGCCACGGCAAGCGGCGTACTCAGGTAGAGATCCGGCACCACCGCGCAGACCCGGGTCCCGGAACCTGCGGCCCGGCTGACGTAACCCTCGCTGCGCAAGCGGTCGAACACCACCTCCAGGGTGCCCCGGGACATGGCCCAGCGCTGGGCCAGGGTCCGCGTCGAAGGCAAGCGGCAACCCGCTGCCAGGCGCTTGTCCAGGATCGCCTGGCGCAAGGCGCCATAGGCGCTGTCCTGCTTGCCCAAGCCCTCGCCCAGGGCCTGTGGCAGCGGCAAGTCCAGGGGAACGGGGTATTTGCCACGGCTCATAGTGGTCCACTCGAAATGACGGTAAATGGCTCTGCGCATTAAACCATAAAGCCCTTAACGTCCCGGCCAAGCCCTTGTTGCGAGCCGACCATGCGACCGACCACCGATACCCCGCCCCTCTCTCCCGCCGCCGCGCAAGACCTGGCCCCCTGGCTCTGGACCTTGCTGTTGCTGGTGGTGGTCTGCCTGCCGCGGATCAGCATCGACCTGTATCTGCCGGCCTTGCCGGCCATGGCCGACGAACTGGGGGCCAGCGATGCCCAGCTGCAACTGACCCTGAGCCTGTACATGCTCGGCTACGCCCTGTCGATGCTCCTGGGCGGACCGCTCTGCGACCGGTTTGGCCGGCGTCCGGTGCTGCTGTGGGGCATGGCGCTGTTCCTGCTGGCCACCCTGGCCTGCATGTTCGCCAGCCGGGTCGAGGTATTGATGGCCGCCCGCCTGCTACAGGCCCTGGGTGGCTGCAGCGGCACCCTGGTGGGCCGGGTCATGGTGCGTGATCGCTGCCCGCCGGCGGAACAGGCGCGGCTGCTGGGCCTGTTGTCCATGGGCATCGCCTTGTCGCCGATGCTGGCACCAGTTCTTGGCAGCCTGCTGGAGCAATTGCTGGGCTGGCGCGGCCTGTTCCTGGCCCTGGGCCTGGTGGCGGCCGCGGTGTGGCTGCTGATGCTTGCCAGGCTGGCGGAGACCCGCGTGCCCCAGCCCCTGGCGACGCCCCGGGAAAGCCTGCCACGGCTGTACCTGCGCTTGCTGGGCACGCGCTACTTCATGCGTTACTCCCTGGCCATCGGCTGCCTGTACTGCACTTATTTCCCCTTCATCCTGCAATCGCCGACCTTGCTCCAGCGCGGCCTGGGCCTGTCCTCGGGCAGCTATGCCCTGGTGTTCGCCGTCACCGTGGCCGGTTACCTGCTGGGCTCACGCCTGTTCCAGCACCTGGCCCCCAGGCTCGGCGCCGACCACCTGATCGCCCGCGCCACGCTGCTGAACCTGCTGGCGGCAGGCTTGCTGCTGGCCACCCGCAGCTTGTGGCCCGACAGCTTGCTGGCCATCGTCCTGCCGATGCTGGCGATCATGCTGTCGGTGGGCCTGGCGATTCCCGCCTGCCAGCTGGCGATCCTGCAACCCTACGCGGCGGTGGCCGGCAGTGCCTCGGGCCTGTTCTTCTTCATCCAGATGGCCATGACCGCTGCTTGCGGGCTGCTGGCCAACGCCCTGGCCGACAGTGCTGCCGGGTCCTTGCAAGCCCTGACCGGCCTGTTCAGCCTCGCCCTGGGCCTGGCCTGGTGCGCCCTGCGCCCCAAGCCATAGGCCAGCCGGCACGTCATCGACGGCCACCGCGAAGCGGATCGATCGCATGACAGCTCTAGTCATTGCGCAGGCAATTGCGCGGTGAAGCGGACGATGCGCCGGCAAGCTTCGGCCAGCAGCTGGCAATCCAGCACCAGGGCGATACGCACGTGCCCGACAACGCTGGGGCCGAAGGCATCCCCGGCCAGCACCGAAACGCCATGGCCCTCCAGCAGGCCATCGGCGAAGGCCTGGGCACCAAGGCCGGTGCGGCGGATATCGACCATGACGAACATGCCGCCATCGGGACGCACCGGTTGCAAGCCGGGGCACTCTTGCAGCATCGAACACACCAGGTCGCGGCGCCGGCGGTACTCCTGGCGCATCTGCACCAACTCCGGCAAATCGCTGGACAGCGCCACCACCGCGGCGTTCTGGATGAACTCGGGCAAGCCGTAGAGCATGCACAGGGCCAGGTTGGCCAGGTGCCCGGCCAACACCGTCGGGGCGATCACCCAACCGATCCGCCAGCCGCTCATGGCATGGGACTTGGACAGGCTGTTGATGGTGGCGGTGCGCTCGCCCATGCGGGGCAGGCTGCCCGGACTCAGGTGCTGCCCCTCATACAGCAAGTCGCTGTAGACCTCATCGCAGATCAGCCACAGGTCGTACTCCAGGCACAAGCGCGCCAGGGCCTGCCAGTCATCCAGGGACAGGCTGGCGCCGGAGGGATTGTTCGGGCTGTTGAGCAGCATGGCCCGGGTGCGCGGACCGATCCGCGCGGCGACGTCCAGCGGATCGACGCAGAAGCCGCGCTCGGCCCGCACCGGCACCGGCACCACGGTCGCGCCACAGGCGCCGATCACCCCTTCGTAGGTGACGTACATGGGTTCGGCCACCAGCACCTCGTCACCTGGGCCCACCAGGCACTGGGCCACCGAGAACACCGCGCACTGCGCCCCCGGCAGCACCACCACATGCTCGGCATCCACCACCTGGCCACTGCGTTGGTGATGGCATTGGGCGATGCAACTGCGCAAGGCCAGGTTGCCGCGTACGTCCGAATAATGGGTATCGCCGGCCAGCAAGCTGTCGATCGCCGCCTGGACCACCAGGCCTGGAGTATCGAAGTCCGGGTCGCCCACCGTCAGCAGCAACACATCGCGTCCCTGCTCACGCAGGGCCAGGGCCCGGTAATGGATGTTCCAGGCCGCGGAACCTTCGCCGGCGATCCGCTGGGTCAGGGCTGAGTAGCGCATGGCTTTCTCCTTGAAAGACGCCTCAGCCCAAACCCTAGGTGCTGCAACCCGACTCGTCGAGCGCCGCCCGCGGCGGCGTCAGGTCAGATCACGAAGCGCGCAACCATGGCGTTGAGCTCCACCGCCAGGCGCGACAGCTCGTGGCTGGCGGCGCTGGTCTGGTTGGCCCCGGCCGCCGACTGGGTCGCCAGGTCGCGGATGTTCACCAGGTTGCGGTCCACCTCGCGGGACACCTGGGCCTGCTCCTCCGAGGCGCTGGCGATCACCAGGTTGCGCTCGTTGATCTGGTTGATGGATTCGGCGATCTGCTCCAGGGCCTCGCCGGCGGCGCGAGCCAGGTCCAGGGTGCTCTGGGTGCGCTGGTTGCTCTGCTGCATCGACTCCACGGCGTGGCCGGTGCCGTTCTGGATGCCGGCCACCATCTTCTCGATCTCCTGGGTCGACTGGGCGGTGCGATGGGCCAGGGCCCGCACTTCATCGGCCACTACCGCGAAGCCGCGCCCGGCCTCGCCGGCCCGGGCCGCCTCGATGGCGGCGTTGAGCGCCAGCAGGTTGGTCTGCTCGGCGATCGCCCGGATCACGTCCAGGACCTTGCCGATATCCCGGCCCTGGGTGGCCAGGCCCTCGATCATCACCGAGGTGTTCTGCACGTCGTGGGCCATGGTCTGGATCGCATCGACGGTCTGCACCACCCGGTCGCGGCCGTCACGGGCGGCCTGGGTCGATTGCTGCGAAGCCTCGGAAGTCGACACCGCGTTGCGCGCCACCTCCTCCACCGCCGCGGTCATCTCATTGACGGCGGTAGCGGCCTGCTCGATCTCGGTGTTCTGCTGCTGGACGCCACGGGAGGTTTCCTCGGTCACCGCGCTCAGTTGCTCGGAAGCCGAGGCCACCTGGGTCGCCGAACCGGCGATCTGCTCGATGGTGCGGCGCAGGCTCGCCTGCATTTCGGCCAATGCCCGCAGCAGCCGCGCCGGTTCGTCCTTGCCGTCGACTTCGATGCTCTGGCGCAGGTTGCCGCCGGCGATCACCTCGGCGGCGTTCAATGCCTTGTTCAACGGACTGACGATGCTGCGGGTCAGCAGCAACGCCAGGATGATGGTCAGCGCGGCAGCGATCAGCGCGACGATGACGATCCCGGCGATCGCGCTGCCGTAGTGCTCGCCGGCGGCCTTGGAGGCGGCCGTGGCATCGGCGGCGTTGATGGCGATCAACTGGTTCAGTTGCTCGCCCATCTGGTCGGTGCCGTCCTTGATCCGGGTGTTGATCAGCTGGCGCATTGCATCGAGGTTGTCCTGGCGCGACAGCTCGAGCATCTCCTTCTGAGCCTGCAGGTAGTTCTCCAGGGTCGTGGAGAAGGTCTTGTACAACGCCGCCTCCTGGGGCCCTGCCGGCAGCGCAGCGTAGCTGGCCTGGGCCTGGCGCACCTTGTCCACCAGCACGCCGATGCGCGTCTGTGCTTCGGCCAGGCCCGCCGGTTCGCGGTTGACCAGCACCCGGAACGACAAGATCCGCAGGCGCAGCACGTTCTCCGTGAGGTTGCCCAGGTAGCTGACGCTAGGCAGTTGGTTGCCTTCCATGTCGACCGAGGCCTCGCGGATGATCGACATGCGATTGACCGCGAACACCCCCAGCACGACGACCAGCAAGGCAATGAAGGCAAAACCGAGGAAAGCTCGAGGGGCGATATTCAGGTTACGCAGGGTCATAGGGCGACTCTCGCAGGAGAACATGACGATCAGCATCCTTGCCATTGAATGCTCCGCGCATCAGCGCTGCGCCGACGTCGGAAACCTTGGCACCGGGGTCCTTGGGCCTATCCTGGATATCGGCCGAAGTTGCGCTTTCATATGGCTGATTCGTAAAAAAATCCCGGAAATGACCGCTGACTCAGGACTGAAACGCCACAACGCGAAGTGAATCGATAAAGCACTGATGGCGGTCCAGGGATGGGCCAAAACGCGCTGCCCAGGAGTTTTTGCCCCGGTTCGCGGCAGTTCCCGGCAAGCCCATGGAAAGTGCAAGCCATTCGCCGAAAAAGCCATTTCTGCGCCGCCCGCCGCTGCCCATCATGGTCCCGGTCAATAAAAACAACGCCGAGACTGGATATGAAACCCGAAGACTTTCGTGCCTCCTCCGATCGCCCGCTGACCGGTGCCGAATACCTGGCCAGCCTGCGCGACGACCGTGAAATCTACATCTATGGCGACCGGGTCAAGGACGTCACCACCCACCCGGCCTTTCGCAACTCGGCCGCCTCCATGGCCCGCCTGTACGACGCCCTGCACGACCCGGCCACCCATGAGCAACTGTGCTGGCCCACCGACACCGGCAATGGCGGCTACACCCACAAGTTCTTCCGTTCGGCCAAAAGCCCCGACGAGTTGCGCCAGCAGCGTGACGCCATCGCCGACTGGTCGCGCCTGACCTACGGCTGGATGGGCCGCAGCCCCGACTACAAGGCGGCCTTCGGCAGCGTCCTGGGAGCCAACGCCGAGTTCTACGGCCCCTTCGCCGACAACGCGCGGACCTGGTACAAGCGCATCCAGGAGGCCTGCCTCTACCTCAACCACGCCATCGTCAACCCGCCCATCGACCGCGACAAACCGGTGGACCAGGTCAAGGATGTGTTCATCTCGGTGGACGAGGAAGTCGAAGGCGGGATCATCGTCAGCGGCGCCAAGGTGGTGGCCACCAACTCGGCGCTGACCCACTACAACTTCGTCGGCCAGGGCTCGGCCCAGTTGCTGGGGGATAACACCGATTTCGCCCTGATGTTCATCGCGCCGATGAACACCCGGGGCATGAAGCTGATCTGCCGTCCCTCCTACGAACTCCAGGCCGGCATGAGCGGTTCGCCCTTCGACTACCCGCTGTCCAGCCGCTTCGACGAGAACGACGCGATCCTGATCATGGACAAGGTGTTCATCCCCTGGGAGAACGTGCTGATCTACCGCGACTTCGAGCGTTGCCGGCAGTGGTTCCCCCAGGGCGGGTTCGGCCGGTTGTTCCCGATGCAGGGCTGCACCCGGCTGGCGGTCAAGCTGGACTTCATCAGCGGCCTGCTGGTCAAGGCCCTGCAATGCACCGGCGCCCTGGAGTTTCGCGGGGTCCAGGCCCAGGTCGGCGAGGTGGTGGCCTGGCGCAACCTGTTCTGGTCCCTGACGGACGCCATGCACGGCAATGCCAGCGAGTGGCAAAACGGTGTCTACCTGCCCAGCGCCCAGGCCCTGCAGGCTTACCGGGTGCTGGCGCCCCAGGCCTATACCGAGATCAAGAAGATCATCGAGCAGGTGGTGGCCAGCGGCCTGATCTACCTGCCCTCCGGTTCCCGGGACCTCAAGGACCCCGTGCTCAACCAGTACCTGGGCACCTATTGCCGCGGTTCGGGAGGCATGGGCCACGAAGAGCGGATCAAGATCCTCAAGCTGTTGTGGGATGCCATCGGCACCGAGTTCGGCGGCCGCCACGAGCTGTACGAGATCAACTACGCCGGCAGCCAGGACGAGATCCGCATGCAGTGCCTGCGCCACGCCCAGGCCAGCGGCTCGATGCAAGCCATGACCGCCCTGGTGGACAAGTGCCTGAGCGACTACGACCTCGACGGCTGGACCGTGCCGCACCTGACCAACCCCGACGACATCAACATGCTCGACCGCATCCGCCAGTAGTCGTGCGCAGCGAGGGCCACGTGCCCTCGCCACCCAGGCCTTCGGAGAACCCTCATGTCCGTACTCGACCCCAAGCAACTCGCCTTTCGCAACGCCATGGCGCACATGACCGCGGCGGTCAACGTCATCACCAGCAATGGCCCGGCCGGCCGTTGCGGCATCACCGCCACGGCGGTGTGCTCGATCACCGACAGCCCGCCGACGCTGATGGTCTGCGTCAACCGCAACAGCGCCCTGAACCCGGTGTTCAAGGGCAATGGCCGGCTGTGCGTGAACATCCTCAGCGGCGCCCATGAAGACCTGGCCCGGCACTTCGCCGGCATGACCGGCGTGGCCATGGACCAGCGCTTCGGCCTGCACCCCTGGCGCGACGGCCTGCAGGCCTTGCCGGTGCTGGAGGATGCCCTGGCCAGCCTGCAGGGACGGATCACCGAGGTCCAGGAAATCGGCACCCACTCGCTGATGCTGGTGGAGCTGGACGAGATCAGCGTGCAGGAGCGCGGTGATTCGCTGGTGTACTTCAGCCGCAGCTTCCACCGCCTGCCCCGGCCCTGCCAGGCCGCCTGAACCCCGCCCTACCGGCCTGGCCCCCGCGCCGCCTCCTGCATCTGTAGGATGGCGGCCAGAGGTCCAGGCGCCGATACTCGACCCAGGCCCTGCCCACGCCTGCCCTGGCGTACCGGCCGTCGATCCTTCAGTGACGAAAACAATAACAACGTCGCCCCGAGGTACCGCGCCATGAGTCGATCCCAGCCCCCTGCGCCCGGCCGCTTGCAGGCCTTCAGCGAACTGGTCCTGGCCTTGCAGCAACTGGCCCAGAACAAAGACATCGAGCACCTGCACCAGCACGCCCTGGCCCGCATCGCCAGGTTGCTGCCCTTCGACAGCGCCTGGTGGGGCCGCTCGGCCCTGGTAAACGGCGTGCCGGACGAGCACAGCTGCTACCTGTACCGCCTGCCTCCCAGCTACCTGCCGGACTGGCAATCGATCCGCCATGTCGATGTCACCGTGAGCCGGGTGCACCAGGTCCCGGGCCGGTCGGTGATCGTCGATATGGCCGCTCCGGACAACGGCGCCGGCCTGAACTGGCTGGGGCGCCTGTACAACATCGGCGAGCTGTTGTGCGTGGTGCACATCGACCCCCATACCCACCTGAGCAGCCACCTGGCCCTGTATCGCCAACCCGGCGCAGCGCGTTTTACCGCGCACGACCGCGAGCTGCTGGACAACCTGATGCTGCACCTGGTGGCGGCGGTCTCGGCCAACCAGATCCGCACCCTGGTGGCCACCCGCGAGCAACTCACCCGGCCGCGCAACCTGGCCCTGGCGGTCTGCGACCAGCGCGGCGTGCTGCACTGCGCCGAGAGTGGCTTCGTCGAACTGCTGCTCAACGAATGGCCGCACTGGAGCGGCCCGCAGCTGCCGCAATCCCTGGAGCTGGGCAACTACGAAGGCAAGTGCCTGCAAGTGGAGTCCCAGGCGGTGGGCGACCTGTTCCTGCTGGCGGCCCGCAGCCGCACCTTGCTGCCCCAGCTCAGTCCCCGGGAAAACGAGGTCGCGCAAAGCTTCGGCGACGGCAAGACCTACAAGGAAGTGGCGCGCGACCTGGGCATGTCGCCCAACACCGTGCGCCATCACATCCGCGCCATCTACAGCAAGCTCGGGGTCAAGGACAAGGCGCGCATCGCCCAGCTGCTGCACGCCCCGCCCGACTGACCCTCGTCGCGCTTTCCCACGCTGATTCGCGCCGTCACCCGTGACGGCCACGGGCAGCCCTTGCCCGGTTTCCAGCCCCTGCCGCCTGCCGGCAAGCCCTGCGCCGCACAACAACGCCAACAAGAGACGCATCGCCCATGACCAGGAACCTCATCCGTACCGCGCTCGCCGTGGCCAGCACCCTGGCCAGCCTGTCGCCCCAGGCCGCCGATCTCAACGCCCGGGACTTCTTCGCCGCCCCGGTAGGCACCAGCCTCGGCGTGCTGTACCTGCCCGCCACTCGCGCCGGCAGCTTCCATGGCCCGGCCGACACCACCGGCAAGGCCGACCTGCGGGTCAATGCCATGGCCTACCGCCAGGTGTTCTTCAGCGACCTGTGCGGCACCCTGTGCACGCCGCAGTTCATCGTGCCCTTCGTCGACACCGATGCGCGCCTGCCCGGTGCCACGCGCCGTAGTCGCGAGAGCGGTTTCGGCGATCCCCAGGTGGGCGGCACGCTGTTCTTCATCAACCAGCCGCAAAGTCGCACCTACAGCGGCTTGCTGACCCTGATCACGCTGCCGGTGGGCGAGTACCACAGCCGCGAGCCCGGGGTCTCGCCAGGGGCCAACCGCTGGGGCGCGACCTTCGTCTACAACTACACCCAGGGCCTGGGCGAGAAGTGGGTCCTGGAGGCCAACCTAGAAGCCCAGTTCTACGCCACCAACGATGACTACCTGGGCAGCGACCTCAAGCAGGACCCGCTGTACCGCCTGCAAGCCTTCGCGTCCTACGACTTCACTCCCAGCACCTACGGCGCCCTGCGGCTGATCCAGGCCGATGGCGGCGAACTGCGCATCGACGACCGACGCATCGACGACACCCACCGGCGCTACACCCAAGTCGGATTCGAGCTGGGCCACTGGCTGGATTCGCGCAACCAACTGATGTTCAGCCTGTCGCGCAACGTCGCCACCGACAACGGTTTCGCCGGCACCGACGCCCTGTTGCGCCTGGTCCACGTGTTCTGACCCCCGCCCGAGGAAGATCGTCCATGCATAGCCACAACCCTGCCCTGAGCGACACCGCGCCATCTGCCCGCCAACCCCTGGGGCTCCTGGCGGCCATCGTGCTGTTCGCCGCCATCACCCCCGCGGTGCTGCTGATGGCCCCGGCCATCGCCGCGCAACTGGCCAGCCAGTGGCAACTGAGCCCGACCCAGATCGGCGACCTGTTCAGCGCCGAGCTGGGGGCCATGAGCCTGGCCACCCTGCCCGCCATCTGGTGGCTCAAGCGCCTGGACTGGCGCCGCGCCGCCTTGTGCAGCGCCGTGCTGTTCATCGCCGCCAACCTGCTGTCGATGCTGGTCCATGGTTATTGGCTGTTGCTGGTGGCGCGTTTTTGCAGCGCCCTGGCCGGCGGCTCGCTGATGATCATCTGCCTGGCCAGCGCCGCCGCCAGCCCCAACCCCAGTCGCGCCTACGGCTTCTGGGTGATGGGCCAGCTGGTGCTGGGGGCCATTGGCCTGAGCCTGCTGCCGCTGCTGTTCGAGCACTTCGGCCTCGGCGCCTGCTACCTGATCCTGGCGCTGCTGATGGTGCTCTGCCTGCCCCTGGCCCGCTGCTTTCCCGCCGGCGCCGAACAGTCACTGGACGCCGCCACGCCAGCCCCGCCGATCTCCTGGCTCAAGGCCGGCCTGGGCATCCTCGGCATCCTCGCTTTCTACATCAGCCTGAGCGGGGTCTGGACCTTCATCGGCGCCATCGGCAGCCAGGCCGGGCTCTCGCCCCAGGCCAGCGGCGACATCCTGGCCATCGCCACCTTGATGGGCATCGTCGGCGCCCTGTGCGCCACCTTGTTCGGCGACCGCCTGCCCGGCAGCGGCCTGCTGTGGCTGGGCTACGGCCTGATGGCCGGCTCGGTGCTGTTGCTGTACGGGCAACCGCAACTGGCGCGCTTCGCCCTGGCGGCCCTGGTGTTCAAGTTCACCTGGACCTTCATCCTGCCCCTGGTGTTGGCGCGCATGGCGCAGATGGATCGCAGCGGACGGCTGATGAATGCCTCCAACCTGGTGATCAGCGTCGGCCTGGCCATCGGCCCCGCCCTGGCCGGGCGCCTGATCGAAAGCAGCGGCGGCTTCCACGGCCTGTTGCTGGCCGGCGCCGCCCTCACCCTGTTGTCCCTGGCGCTGGTCCTGGGCTGCCGCCCCACCCGCTCGTAACCGTTTTCTTGAACGATGGATATCACCATGACCTGCAAAACCGCGTTTTTCTTCGATGAACTGTGCCTGTGGCACAGCGCCAGCCCCCACAGCCTGACCCTGCCGGTAGGCGGTTGGGTGCAGCCACCAGCCGCGGCCGGACATGCCGAGTCGCCGGAAACCAAGCGCCGGCTGAAAAGCCTGATGGATGTCAGCGGGCTGACCCGCCAACTGCAACTGCGCAGCGCCGAACCGGCCAGCGACCAGGACCTGCTGCGGGTCCATGGCGCCGCCTACCTGCAACGCTTCAAGGCCCTGAGCGATGCCGGCGGCGGCGAGCTGGGCGACCAGGCACCAGTGGGGCCCGGCAGTTATGAAATCGCCAAATTGTCTGCCGGGCTGGCCATCGCCGCGGTGGATGCGGTGCTCAGCGGCGAGGCCGACAACGCCTACGCCCTGTCCCGGCCACCGGGACACCACTGCCTGGCCGACCAGGCCATGGGGTTCTGCTTCCTGGCCAACATCGCCATCGCCATCGAGGCGGCCAAGGCCCGCCACGGCCTGGGCAAGGTGGCGGTGATCGACTGGGACGTGCACCACGGCAACGGCACCCAGGCGATCTTCGAGGAGCGCGCCGATGTACTGACCCTGTCCCTGCACCAGGACGGCTGTTTCCCGGTCGGCTACGGCGGCGAGCAGGACCGTGGGCGCGGCCCGGGCCTGGGCTGCAACATCAACGTTGCGCTGCTGCCCGGCGGCGGGCACGACGCCTACCTGCAAGCCATGCAGCGCATCGTGGTGCCGGCGCTGGAGCGCTTCGAGCCGCAACTGATCATCGTCGCCTGCGGCTACGACGCCAACGCCGTGGACCCGCTGGCGCGGATGCTGTTGCACAGCGACTCGTTCCGCGAAATGACCCAGTGCCTGCGCGACGCCGCCGCGCGCCTGTGTGGCGGGCGCCTGGTGCTGGTGCATGAAGGCGGCTACTCCGAGGCCTACGTGCCGTTCTGTGGCCTGGCGACCCTGGAGGCATTGTCAGGCATCCGCACGGCGGTCACCGACCCGATGCTGGAGTTCGTGCGCCTGCAGCAGCCCAAGGAACCGGTCCTGGCCCTGCAACGCCAGCTGCTGGAGCGCCAGGCCCAGGCCCTGGAGGCCTTCGCTTACTGAGCCCTGCGGCGCCCGGCCACTCAAGGGCGCCTCTAAAAACTACCTGCGTTGTCATCGCTGCGTTAAAAACCGACTGGTGCGCCAGCCCGGTCAAAATGCTCATTTACCACTTGTAAACTGCGCTTTTTCGCCCGGGTTTTGCCTTGCGCTGGCTGCCTCGCCTACGTTTTTTTAAGGCGCCCTCAAGCTGGCGTGGGGCCGTGGCGCCGCGCTTCACTGGGCGTGAGTTGGTAGCGGGCCTTGAAAGCCCGGGCAAAGTGCGCCTGGCTGGCAAAGCCATGGCGATAGGCAATCTCGCTGATATCCAGCGCAGCCCCCCGGGGGCTGCACAGCAGTTGCTGGGCCTGTTGCAGGCGCTTCTCCAGGATGAAGCGGCTGGGCAGCCACTCTTCCAGGGCGAACAACCGGGCCAGGTGGCGCGGCGACACGCCGACCTGCGCCGCCACCCGCTCGCAACTCAACTCCGGGTCCGCCAGGTGCTCCTGGATGTACTGCTTGGCCGCCAGCAGGTAGGAGGCACTCAAGGCGTTGATCGGCCGTTGCCCCACTTGCCCGGCGATCAGGCTGGCCAGCAGTTCGAAGGCGTGCTCCTGGT
Organism: Pseudomonas sp. FW507-12TSA; assembly: GCF_058781435.1. Classification (NCBI taxonomy): domain Bacteria; kingdom Pseudomonadati; phylum Pseudomonadota; class Gammaproteobacteria; order Pseudomonadales; family Pseudomonadaceae; genus Pseudomonas; species Pseudomonas sp. FW507-12TSA. Next base: position 63,216 of record NZ_JBYSWT010000030.1, on the reverse strand, counting down.
AGTCCTCGGCCGCACCGCACAAGGGTTGCTGGAAAAAACCCCGGGTGCGCTCGGCCAGGGTGCGCAACAACAGACGCTGGCCACCGCCCTGCACGCCGATCTTCAACGGCTGGTCGAAGCGCCGCAGGCAACGGCGAGCGAACTGCTCCTGGGGAATATCGAAGATGAACTGGCGCATGGCTGCGGAAAAACCGAACAGGTAGGGCTTGTCGGTGCGATACACCACCAGCTCGCCCGGCTCCAGCAACTGGCAGGTGCCGCCCTGGTAGAAGAACGAACCACTGTCGGTGACCAGGGAGACGAAGATCGACTCCTTGGGCACGCCACGGATCATCGAACGGTCACGCTCCACGACATGTTCATTGCCGACGATCCGCGCCAGGCGCATGGCGCTCAAGTGCAGGTTGTCCTGGCGGGCGGTGAAGCCGCTCTCGGCGTAGGAGTTGCATTTGAGCCCTACCAGGGTGCTGGCGTTGTAGTCCTCCCAGAATGCCAGGCGCAGGTCCCGGTCGATGGCCTGGGTACTGGCGTGGCGGGTTTCGAGCAAGGCGCATGGAGACATTGTTGTTCTTCTCATGGCAGCGGGATGTTTCCCGGGCGGCAAGGCTCCGTCCAGGCACCTGGAGCCACGGAACCCGTGGCCTGCGGCCATTCATTAATATCTGAATGATTTGCCCTGTCAACTTCCCCCGCCCACTGGCAACCGCCGTGGTGCAACCGTCCGAAACCGACAACAAAGCGGTCCGATCCGGACAAACCGCCCGCCCCCGGCCGGCCTAGAGTCGTGCCGTCAGCCCCGCTGGCATTGCACCGACGACTCCACGACAACAAGAGAGACCGACCATGCCTGAAGCCGCCACCCGAGAGTTCTGGAAAGACCTGCAGCCCATCGCCAACTGCTTCAAGCCCGACGCCAAGCCCGAGGTCTACCTGCCCGACGCCGCCAGCGACGACCTGAGCCTGTACGTGCCCTTCACCGAGACCGTGTCTTCGCGCCCGCTGTGGATCGCGCCCAGCGAGAACCGCTGGTGCGACATCCTGATGGCCAGCAGCGCCGGGCTGGTCAACCGCCACTACCACCCCCACGAGGTCTTCGCCTACACCCTGTCCGGCAAGTGGGGTTACCTGGAGCACGAATGGACCGCCACCGCCGGCGACTTCGTCTACGAGACCCCAGGCGAAGGCCACACCCTGGTGGCCTACGAACACGAGCAGCCGATGCGGGTGTTCTTCATCGTCAAGGGCCCATTGATCTGGCTCGACGAACAGGGCGAGCCCGACGGCTACTTCGACGTGCACTCCTACATCGCCCTGTGCCGTGCGCACTACGAAAACATCGGCCTGGGCGCGGCCCATATCGACACCCTGTTTCGCTGATCACGGCCTCGACCTGCGTGCGGAGAATCACCATGGCTTATAAAAACAACAAGGCCAGCTACGAGAACACCTTGCTGGGGGTGCTGTTCCTGACCTTCGGCTTCGTGTTTTTCGACCGCCTGGCGCTGTCCTTCCTGTTCCCCTTCATGGCCGACGAGTTGCAACTGGGCAACCGCCACCTGGGCTTGCTGTCTTCGGTGCTGGCCCTGGCCTGGGCGGTTTCCGGGGCGCTGGTAGGGGCCTGGTCGGACCGCCGGGGCCGGCGCAAGCCGCTCTTGATCGTCGCGGTGTTGCTGTTCTCGCTGTGTTCGGCGCTGTCGGGGCTGGTCACCGGCTTCCTCAGCCTGCTGCTGTTTCGCGCCATCATGGGCCTGGCCGAAGGGCCGATCCTGCCGCTGTCGCAATCACTGATGGTGGAAGCTTCCTCGCCTCACCGTCGGGGCCTGAACATGGGCCTGCTGCAAGGCTCGGCCGCCGGCCTGCTGGGGGCGGTGATCGGCCCGCCGGTCCTGGTGGCCCTGGCCGAGGCCTACGGCTGGCGCCATGCGTTCATCATCTCGCTGGTGCCCGGCTTGCTGATCGCCCTGCTGATCTGGCGCTACGTCCAGCCGGATGCGCCCAGCCGCGCAGCATCCGTACAGGGCCCGAGCGGCAACGGTATCAGTCGGCTGGCGCTGCTCAAGAGCCGCAACATCCTGCTGTGCACCCTGATCAGCTGCTTCTTCCTGACCTGGTTCATCGTGTTGATCTCCTTCACCCCGACCTTCCTGGTCAAGATCCGCGACTACAGCCCGGCCAGCATGGGCACGGTGATGAGCTGCCTGGGCGGTGCCTGGGTGCTCTGGGGGTTTGGCGTACCGGCGATTTCCGACCGCATCGGCCGGCGCCCGACCCTGGTGCTGTTCTCGCTGGTGGCGGCCTGCTGTCCCCTGGCCCTGCTCTTCGCGCCCACGCCGTGGCTGCTGGGCGTGCTGATGCTGCTGACCTACACCGGGCTGGGCTGCTTCACCCTGTTCATGGCCACCATCCCGGCGGAGACCGTGCCGCGGGAAGTCATGGCCACGGCCCTGGGGCTGATCATGGGCATCGGGGAGCTGGTGGGTGGTTTCGTCGCCCCGACCCTCGCCGGCTTCGCCGCCGACCGCTTCGGTTTGTCGATCGTCATGTGGATGTCCTGCGCCGGCGCGCTGCTGGCCGCGGCCCTGGCCCTGCTGCTCAAGGAAACCGCGCCGGCGGTGCTGGCCCGGCGCCAGGCCACGAACCTCCACTCACCGACCCTGCAAGGAGAACGCCCATGAAAGCACTGCGTTGGCACGCTGCCCGCGACCTGCGCCTGAGCCAGGTACAACTGCGCCAGCCCGGCCTTGGCCAGGTGCTGCTGCAAGTCGCCTATTGCGGCATCTGCGGCAGCGACCTGCACGAATACGCCAATGGCCCGCACTCCATCCCCCAGCAGCAGGCGCATCCGCTGTCCGGTTGCCGGGCACCCTTGACCCTGGGCCACGAGTTCTGCGGCCAGGTGCTGGCCCTGGGACCCGGGGTCGATCCCGGGTTGCTCGGCCAGCGGGTGGTGGTGGAACCGGAATACCGTTGCGGCCAATGCCGGTATTGCCAGGCGGGCCAGTACAACCTCTGTGAGTCCATGGGTTTCATCGGCCTGATGGGCGACGGCGGTTTTGCCGAACAGGCGCTGGTGCCGGCCTACATGCTGCACCGGCTGCCCGATAGCGTCAGTTTCCGCCAGGCGGCGTTGCTGGAACCGGCGGCCGTGGCCTGCCACGCCCTGAACCAGAGCAGCCTGCAACCCGGCGCCAGCTGCGCGGTGTTCGGCCTGGGGCCCATTGGCCTGCTGCTGGTAATGCTGGCCCGGCTCCGAGGGGTCGAGCGCATCTATGCCGTGGACCTGGACCCCGGGCGCCGGCAACTGGCCCTGGAACTGGGCGCTACCCAGGCCCTGGATGGCGCGGCGCCCGACTTGCGCCAGCGACTGCGGCAGTTGAGCGATGGCGGGCTGGACAGCGCCTTCGAGGCGGCCGGTAGCCAGCAGACCCTGGACCATGCCCTGCACAGCCTGCGCAAAGGTGGCGAAGCGGTGCTGGTGGGGCTGATGGGCCAGGTGCAATTCGATGCCTTCCACCTGGTCAACAACGAGCTGCGCCTGCTGGGCAGCGTCGGCTACCGCGACGTCTATCCGCCGTTGCTGGAGCTGCTGGCCAGCAAGGACCTGGACCTGTCGCGGCTGGTCAGCCGCTGCCTGTCCCTGGAGCAGGCGGTAACGGAGGGTTTCGAGGTCCTGCTGCAGGACAAGCGCCAGATCAAGGTGCTGGTCAACCCCAGCCCGGCCCTGGCCGAAGCCTGATCGAGGCGCTGTTCATCACTCACCACAAGAACAACAACAAACGAGTACCCGACATGAATGCCACCCATGCACTCGGCCCGCTGCTGGCCGCCCTGCTGTTGCCCCTGCACGGCCTTGCCGCTACCGCCAGCGAACCGCGCAGCGGACCGCTGGCCGGCCTGGGCGACTACCTGGCCGGACAAGGCATCACCCCGCATATCCAGTTCCTCAGCCTGTCCATGAAGAACCTCGATACCGGCCCCCGGCCCCACAGCTTCGGCAACAGCGGCGACCTGTTCGTCGGCGCCGATATCGACCTTGCGACCTTCGCCGGCCTGGACGGTGCGGCCCTGCATGTCGAGCAGACGCTGTTCATCCTCGACGAGGGGACCGGCGTGCCCACCTCGCGCAACTGGCAAGGGGCCGCCGGCAGCTACTTCGGCGGCGCGCCGATCCACAACGACCTGACCAGCAACCAGCTGAGCCTGTTGACCTACCAGCAGAGCTGGCTCGACGGCCAGGTCGACCTGACCCTGGGGCGGACCAACGCCCGGCGCTATTTCTACATCTACAACTGCGAGAGCACGGTGACCTGCAACGACCCGATCATCGAGGCCTCCACCGGTATCCTGCCGCCACCCTACGGGGCCTGGGGCGGCTACCTGAAGTACCAGGCGACGCCGCAGTGGTACCTGCATGGCGGTGCCTTCGAATCCAACCCGGTGGACTACCTCAAGCATCGCCAGGGCCTGGACTTCAGCACCGACGATGCCAGCGGCACCAGCCTGCTGCTGGGCGTGGGCAGCCAGCGGCAGGACGGCTATGGTTTTCACTACGAGCTCAACGGCTACTACAACACCTCCAAGCAGGAAGACCCACTGACCGGCGCCACCGCCTTCGGCAGCGCTGGCGCCTTCTTCAAGTTCCAGCAGGCTGTGTGGCGCGCCGACGGCGGATCAGGCAGCGCGCCACAGGCCCTGCTGTTGTTCGGCTCGCTGTCGGCGGCGGCCGATGCCAAGCAGCCCTTCAGCCACTTCGCCGAGGCCGGCCTGACCTATCTCGCGCCCTTCGACCGTCCGCAAGACAAGCTCAACTTCAAGGCCAGCTACCTGCGCCTGAACGATCACCAGCTGCGCTTCCAGCAGCAGGCACGGATCGCCAACGACGGCGACTCGCGCCTGGGCCGGCGCAATGTCTATGCCCTGGAAGCCAACGCGAACATCGCCCTGACCCGGCAACTGACCCTGGAGCCGAGCGTCCAGTACTTGATCAACCCGGACAATTTCTACAACCCCGAAGCCCGCGAGCTGAGCGGCAACGGCTTTGTCGTCGGCCTGCAAGTGAGCCTGGACGTCGGCTCGCTGCTGGGGTTGTGAGATGGATTTCCCCGACTGCCCAAGAGGTCACCGCCATGCCTGAAACTCCACCCCACAGCTACGACTACATCGTGGTCGGCGCCGGCTCCGCCGGTTGCGTGCTGGCCAACCGACTGTCCGCCGACCCCAGCCTCAAGGTGTGCCTGATCGAGGCCGGCCCCAGCGACCGCAGCCTGCTGCCGGGCGCCTACATACGCACGCCGGCGGGCATCATCCGCCTGATCGCCAACCCGCGCTGGAACTGGATGCATGCCTTCAGCGCCCAGGCCACCAGCGGCGGACGCCCGATCCCCTGCCCCCGGGGTCGGGTCTGGGGCGGCTCCAGCGCCATCAACGGCATGATCTACATCCGTGGCCATCGCCACGACTACGACCAGTGGGCCGCCGCCGGCAACCAGGGCTGGAGCCATGACGAGTTGCTGCCCTACTTCAAGCGCTCGGAACACTTCGAGCCCGGGGACGCGCCCTGGCATGGCCGTGGCGGCGAACTCAACGTCGCCGAGCAGCGCAGCCCCAGTCCGGTCAACCGGGTGTTCTTCGAGGCGGCCACGGAGTTGGGCTGGAGCTACAACCCGGACTTCAACGGGCCGGAGCAGGAAGGTTTCGGCCCCTTCCACGTCACCCAGGTCAACGGCGAGCGTTGCAGTGCAGCCCGGGCTTTCCTGCACCCGGTGCTGGAGCGCCCGAACCTGACGGTGCTGAGCAGCACCCTGAGCCATCGAGTGTCGCTGCAAGGCAACCGCGCCTGTGGCGTGGAGGTCAGCCAGGACGGCCAGGTGCGCCAGCTGCTGGCGCGGCGCGAGGTGATCCTCTGCGCCGGGGCGATCAACTCGCCGCAGTTGTTGCTGCTCTCGGGGATCGGTCCCGCCGAGGAGCTGCAACGCCATGGCATCGCCCAGCGCCATGCCCTGCCCGGGGTCGGTCATAACCTGCAGGACCATCAGGACATCGTGTTGATGTACCGCTGCCGTCCCGAGCTGAGCTACGGCCTGTCGCCCCGGGGCTTGCTGCCCCTGGCCCGCTCGCCCTGGCAGTACCTGGCCCGGCGCCGGGGGCCGTTGACGTCCAACACGGTGGAGTCCGGGGCTTTCTTGCGCCTGGACCCGGGCTCGCCGGTGCCGGAGCTGGGCCTGATCGTCGCCCCGGCGTTGAAGAACCAGCCGCAACGCCTGGTGCCGGTAGGCCATGGCATCAGCCTGCATGTGGCGGTAATGCACCCGCAAAGCCGCGGCCGGGTGCGCCTCAACTCGGCCGACCCGCAGGACAAGCCGCTGATCGAGGCCAACTTCCTCAGCCACCCGGAGGACATGCGCAAGCTGGTGGCCGGCCTGCGCCTGGTGCGCCGGCTGGCGGCGACCCGGGCCTTCGCCCAACACCTGCAGGACGAGCTGGTGCCCGGGCCGCAGGTGCAGAGCCAGGAACAGATCGAGCAGTGGATCCGCCACAACCTGGGCACGGTGTTCCACCCGGTGGGCAGCTGCAAGATGGGCCATGACGAATGGGCGGTGGTGGACGACCAGCTGCGGGTCCATGGCCTGCAGGGGCTGCGGGTGGCGGACGCCTCGATCATGCCGCAGCTGATTACCGGCAACACCAACGCCGCAGCGATCATGATCGGCGAGAAGGCCGCCGACCTGGTGCTGGCCAGCGCGCGGGCGCAAGCGAGCCTCGTGCCCCAGGGTGAGGCTTGCACCTGATGCCGGACTCAGGAGCGCTTCGGCGCCTCAGCGCTCCAGAGCACCGGCCATTGGTCGTAGCCCAGGCCACTGCAGTTGGGCATGCGCCGGTAGTCGGTGAGCTGGAAGGCCTGGCCGTCGAAGTGCCAACTGGCCATTTCACCGCAGTCGCCTATGCCGCGCCCCATCAGGTAGCTGCTGAGCAGGCCGGTCTCGGGGTCATAGTTGAGGCCACCGGCATGATCGACACTGCCAGCCGGCAACGCCTGTATCTGCAGGGCTTGCAGCCCGTATGGCGCGCTCCGCGAGCGGCTGCTGATATCGAACAGGCAGGTGTAGGCGCCGCAGTCGGAGAACTCGAACACCAGCGCCTGCTGCTCGGTCAGGGGATAGACCTCGATCCTCGGCGGCATGACGTAGTCATCGTCTTGCGCGGCCTTCGGTGCCGGCAATGCCGCCTGCACCGCCGCCAGCAGCCCTGCACGTTCCTGAGCGCCAAGGGGCGTCACCCCCGGGTAGGGACGCAATGCCCGGGGCGGCTGGACCCGGGGCACCGAGCTCGCTGGCTGCTCGCCGGGTTCGGCCAGGGCGCTGGCCGTGCCCTGGCGGTGCTGGACCTGGTCCACCCGGTGCAGCAAGTGCGGCAGAGTCGCCAGGAGCACTTGGGCCGGCTCCTCACCGGGCAGCTCCAGCACCTGCCCGGCCTGCAGCCGTGCCAGCCACTGGCGGGCCAGGGCCTGGTCGTCAACCCGGTAATACTGTTGCTCTGGCTTACCGTCGGGGCCCTGCGGTTCCTCGACCAAAGCCGCCAGCAAGGCTGGTTCCAGCGGCTGGCCATCCAGGCGCAACGCCTGCAGCTGGAATGGCGCCCCCTGGTGCTCCAGTTGCAGTTGCACCCGCCCCGCGGGGCCGGCCTGGCTGCGGATGATCAGCGTCAGGTGGTTGACCTGCTCGGCAAACTCGATGTTCGGCACGTAGAGCAGTTGGCAATCGCGGCGGTTGTCGCACGCGCTGATCCAGCCCTTCTGCTGCTGCCACAACGGCGTCAGCTCGGGCAGCTCCCGGGCCTGGCAGGCCATGGCGCCAAGCATCAGCAGGGACAACGCAACGGGACGCAACATGGCGACGCTCCTTGTCGGAAAAGGCGCGGATTCTGCCACGCTCGCCAGGTTTCGAATACCACCGGCAAGGCCTGCGGGCGGCGCCTGCCCACCCAGCCCGGCTGCTGCTCTCAGTGACCCGGCACAGGCGACGTGACCAGCCCCTGGCGCGCCCGATACTCGCCCGGGGCGGCCTTGGCATAACGCTGGAAGAACCGGCTGAAATAGGCCGGATCCTTGAATCCCAGCTGGTAGCAGATTTCGCTGGCCGAGCTGCCGGTGAACAGCAACAGGCGCTTGGCCTCCTGCATCAGGCGTTCGTACACCAAGTGCTTGGAAGGCAAGTCGGCGATGCGTCGGCAGACATCGTTGAGCCGCGCCTCGGTCACCCCGATCTGCCCGGCATAACGCCCCAGGGGCCAGTGCTCCAGGTAGTGGGCCTCGATCAGCTCGTTGAAGCGATGGAAGATCTGCAGGTCTTCATGGCGCGCCGGGCGGGCTTCCAGGGAGTTGGCCGAGAGCCGCAGCAGGCTGATCAGCAGCAACCGGGTCAAGGCTTGCAGCGCCGGCTCGCGCCCGGCCCCCTGCCCGTCGATCTCCTGCTGCAACTCATGGAACAGGCATTCCAGGCGCCGCACCTCGCCAGCGAACCCGGCACCGAGCCGGCCCAGGGCCACGCACGCCGGCGGTACCTGGGGAGCCGGGGCCAGGGCCGGGTCTGCGCCGATCAACTCCCATACCAGTTGCTGGCGCACCGTGAGCACATGGCCCTCGGCATCGGCCTCGGTGACGAAGGCATGGGCGATGGTCGGCGGCGTGAGGAAGAACATCGGCCCGGACTCCAGGTATTGCCGGTCGTCGAGGTAGACGCGCACCGCGCCGCTTTGCACGTAGTGCACCTGGAAGAACCGGTCATGGCGGTGCACCGGCATGTTGCGACCGAAAAAACCGGCCAGGTTGCTCAGCTTGTCGTAATGCACCTGGGCATCGGCGTAGCGCTGGTCGTAGACCTGGCCGATGTTGATGTTGGGGATCGGTTGGCGTGGGTGCATGGCGCCCCTCTCTTGTTGTTTTCAGCACGCGGGCCTGGGCCATCCTGGGTGATTCGCCGCTTGCCCGCCAGGGTGCGGCACAACATGCAAGACAGCTGCTTGACGATCGTTAACATATTAAATATAACGTTAACACATTAACGAATTCATCCCGCGACCGGCAAGCGCCGCACGGGCCCGAGACCCGCAACCAGGAGACGCTCGATGAGCCGAGCCTTGAACGACCACGCTGGCGGCACCCTGTTCGGCGTGGCGCTGAACTACCAGGGGTTGCTGCACGAGCACCTGGAGAGCTTCAGCCTGCCGCCCTACCAGAAGCCGCCGGTGAAGCCGGTGCTGTTCATCAAGACCCCCAACACCCGCAACCAGCACGACGGCGCTGTCGAGCATCCGGCCGGCGAACGCCTGCAACCGGGCCCGGCCCTGGCCGTGGTGATCGGCAAGCGCGCCAGTCGGGTCAGCGAGGCCCAGGCTCTGGAGCACGTGGCCGGTTACACCATCGCCAACGAATTCAGCCTGCCGGAGGACAGCTACTACCGCCCGGCGGTCAAGGCTAAGTGCCGCGATGGCTTCTGCGCCCTGGGCCCGGTCCTGGTGCCGGCCGCCGAGGTCGCCGACCCGCAGGCGCTGACCATCAAGCTGCTGGTCAATGGCCAGGTGGTGCAGGAAAACACCACTGCCAACCAGGTCCGCAGCGTGGCCCGGCTGATCGCCGAGCTCAGCGAATTCATGACCCTGGACGTCGGCGATGTGCTGCTCACCGGCACCCCCGAAGGCCGGGTCGACGTGCAGCCCGGTGATCGCGTCGACATCGAGATCAGCGGCCTGGGCCGCCTCACCAACCACATCGTCGCGCCACAGGAGGCTCGCCCATGAAACACGCCCGCATCCTGTTCGAAGGAAAGGTTCACAGGGTCCAGGTCGACGACCAGCACAACGTGCGCCTGGCCGATGGCCGCGTGCTCGGTGAGCAACAGGTCACCTGGCTGCCGCCCGCCACCGGCAACATGTTCGCCCTGGGCCTGAACTATGCCGACCACGCCCGCGAGCTGGCCTTCACCCCGCCCACCGAGCCCCTGGCGTTCATCAAGTCACCGGGCACCTACACCGGCCACAACCAGCGGACCTGGCGTCCGGATGGCGTCGCCTACATGCACTACGAGTGCGAGCTGGTAGCGGTCATCGGCAAGCCGGCGAAGAACGTCAAGCGCGCCGACGCCCTCGACTACCTGGCCGGCTACACGGTGTGCAACGACTACGCCATCCGCGACTACCTGGAAAACTACTACCGCCCCAACCTGCGGGTGAAGAACCGCGATGCCACCACCCCGGTGGGCCCCTGGATCGTCGACGTCGGCGACGTGCCCGATCCCGGCAACCTGAAGCTGCGCACCTGGATCAACGGCGAACTGAAGCAGGAAGGCACCACTGCGGACATGATCTTCGACATTCCCTACCTGATCGAATACTTCTCCAGCTTCATGACCCTGCAACCGGGCGACATGATCGCCACCGGCACCCCCGAGGGCCTGGCCGACGTGATGCCCGGCGATGAAGTGGTGGTGGAAGTGCAAGGCGTGGGGCGCCTGGTCAACCGAATCGTCTGCGAAGCCGAGTTCTTCGCCCATCCAGCACAAGGGGCAACAGCATGATCAAGCATTGGATCGACGGCCGCGAAGTCGCAAGCCGCGACACCTTCGTCAACTACAACCCGGCCACCGGCGAGGCCATCGGCGAAGTCGCCAGCGGCGGCGCCGAGGAAGTGGCCCGTGCGGTGGCCGCGGCCAAGGAGGCGTTTCCGAAATGGGCCAATACCCCGGCCAAGGAACGCGCGCGCCTGATGCGCCGCCTGGGTGAGCTGATCGACCAGAACGTGCCGCAACTGGCGGAGCTGGAGACCCTGGACACCGGCCTGCCGATCCACCAGACCCGCAACGTGCTGATTCCCCGGGCCTCGCACAACTTCGATTTCTTCGCCGAGGTCTGCACCCGCATGGACGGCCACAGCTACCCGGTGGACGACCAGATGCTCAACTACACCCTGTACCAGCCGGTGGGGGTCTGCGCCCTGGTGTCACCGTGGAACGTGCCGTTCATGACCGCCACCTGGAAGACCGCGCCCTGCCTGGCCCTGGGCAACACTGCGGTGCTGAAGATGAGCGAGCTGTCGCCGCTGACCGCCAATGAACTGGGACGCCTGGCCGTGGAAGCCGGCATTCCCAACGGCGTGCTCAACGTGATCCAGGGCTATGGCGCCACCGCCGGCGATGCCCTGGTGCGCCACCCGGATGTGCGCGCCATTTCCTTCACTGGCGGCACTGCCACCGGCAAGAAGATCATGCAGACCGCGGGCCTGAAGAAGTACTCCATGGAACTGGGGGGCAAGTCGCCGGTGCTGATCTTCGAGGACGCCGACCTGGAGCGGGCCCTGGACGCCGCGCTGTTCACCATCTTCTCGCTCAATGGCGAGCGCTGCACCGCCGGCAGCCGGATCTTCATCCAGCAAAGCGTGTACCCGCAGTTCGTCAAGGAGTTCGCGGCCCGGGCCAAGCGCCTGATCGTCGGTGACCCGACCGACCCCAAGACCCAGGTCGGCTCGATGATCACCCAGCAGCACTACGACAAGGTCACCGGCTACATCCGCATCGGTATCGAGGAAGGCGCGACCCTGCTGGCCGGTGGCCTGGAGCGGCCGGCCGGCCTGCCGGCGCACCTGTCGCGCGGGCAATTCATCCAGCCCACGGTGTTCGCCGACGTGGACAACAAGATGCGCATCGCCCAGGAAGAGATCTTCGGCCCGGTGGTGTGCCTGATCCCGTTCAAGGACGAAGCCCAGGCCCTGGCCCTGGCCAACGACACCGAGTACGGCCTGGCGTCCTACATCTGGACCCAGGACATCGGCAAGGCCCACCGCCTGGCCCGGGGCATCGAGGCCGGCATGGTGTTCATCAACAGCCAGAACGTACGCGACCTGCGCCAGCCATTCGGCGGCGTCAAGGGCTCGGGCACCGGGCGCGAAGGGGGTGAATACAGCTTCGAGGTGTTCGCCGAGATCAAGAACGTCTGCCTCTCCATGGGCAGCCACCACATCCCGCGCTGGGGCCTGTAACGGGCCGTTGAAAAACTACCTGCGTTGGCTGCCTCGCCTACGTTTTTCAACGCTCTGGTAAGGTTCAGGACCGTCCCGGATCCCCCAACAATAAGATGTTTCAGGAGAAGCACCATGGGCGAAGTCGTCATGGCCGCCAAGGTCTGCCACGTTCCATCGATGTACCTGTCCGAGTTGCCGGGCAAGCACCACGGCTGCCGCGAGGCGGCCATCGCCGGGCACAAGGAAATCGCTCGCCGGGCCCGGGCCCTGGGCGCCGACACCGCGGTGGTGTTCGATGTGCACTGGCTGGTCAACAGCGGCTACCACATCAATTGCGGCGAGGTGTTCAACGGCACCTACACCAGCAACGAGCTGCCGCATTTCATCAAGAACATGACCTACGACTACCCGGGCTGCCCGGCGCTTGGGGAGTTGATCGCCGCCGAGGCCAACGCCGCCGACGTGCGCACCCTGGCCCATAACATCCCCAGCCTGGAGCTGGAGTACGGGACCCTGGTGCCCATGCGCTACATGCACATGGACGTGCCCGCCGCCGAGCATTTCCAGGTGGTGTCCATCGCTGCCTGGTGCGCCTGGCACAAGCTGGCCGACAGCTTCACCTTCGGCGCCGCCGTGCGCCGGGCCATCGAGAAGAGCGACCGCAAGGTCCTGGTGCTGGCCTCCGGCTCCCTGTCCCACCGGTTTTCCGATGACCGCGAGGCCGAGGCCAACATCCACAACTGGACCCGGGAATTCGACAAGCAGGTCGACCAGCGCGTGGTGGAGTTGTGGCAGCAGGGCCGCTTCCGCGAGTTCTGCGCGATGCTCCCCGACTACGCCGAGCACTGCTATGGCGAAGGCAAGATGCACGACACCGCGATGCTCCTAGGGCTGCTGGGCGGCCCCGAGTACAACCGCCCGGCCGAGATCGTCACGCCGCTGTTCGGCAGCTCCGGCACCGGCCAGATCAACGCCATCTTTGCGTTGTGAACGCAGCGCCAAGCATCTAGCGACACGCTGCAAGAAAACATCAAGAGCAGCGGTGAGCCGCGAGCTACAGCCACAGGAGATCCCTCTTGCGGCTTGTAGCTTGTAGCTTGCAGCTGCCTCCAAAGGAGGTCCCATGCCGCATTTCATCGCTGAATACACCGACAACATCGAAGCCCAGGCCGATCTGCCGGGACTGTTCGAAAAGGTCCACGACTACCTGGGCGCCAGTGGCGTGTTCCCCCTGGGTGGCATCCGCAGCCGCGGGGTGCGCCTGGACACCTGGCGCATGGCCGACGGCAAGCACGACTACGCCTTCGTCCATATGCGCCTGCAAGTGGGGGCCGGGCGCGACCTTGAAACCCGGCGCCAGGTGGCCGAGGGCCTGTTCGAGATCATCAAGGCGCACTTCGCCCAGTTGCAGGCCCAGCGCCTGCTGGCCCTGTCGTTCGAGATGAGCGAGCTGGAGGCCGAGCTCAACTTCAAGCACAACAACGTCCACGCCTTCCTCAAGTCGCTGTAGCCGCCGTAGCCGGCGGCTTGCGCAACCCACAAGAACAACAACGAGGCCATGCCCATGTCCCGCCCTGCCATTGCCCAGGCCCCGCTGGCCGAGGCCAACGATTGCTATCGCAAGATCACCTGGCGCCTGATGCCATTGCTGTTCGTCTGCTACATCTTCGCCCACCTGGACCGGATCAACATCGGCTTCGCCAAGTTGCAGATGACCCAGGACCTGGGCTTCAGCGACAGCGTCTACGGCCTGGGCGCCGGGTTGTTCTTCATCGCCTACGCGCTGTTCGGCGTGCCCAGCAACCTGGCCCTGGAGCGGGTCGGGCCACGGCGCTGGATCGCCCTGCTGATGCTGGTCTGGGGGCTGTTGTCCAGCGCCTTGATGCTGGTCCAGGACGCCTGGGGTTTCTATGTGCTGCGCTTCTTGCTGGGGGTGGCCGAGGCCGGCTTCTTTCCCGGCATCCTGGTGCTGCTCAACCGCTGGTTCCCCGCCGACCGCCGTGGCCAGGCCACCGCGCTGTTCGCCATCGCCGTGCCCATGGCCGGGGTCCTGGGCGGCCCGCTGTCGGGCTGGATCCTGGAGAATTTCCATGACCGGGGCGGCTTGCGCGGCTGGCAATGGATGTTTTTGATCGAGGGCCTGCCGGTGGTGCTGCTCGGGCTGTTGGTGCTCAAGGCGCTGCCGGACAGCATCGACCAGGCCACGTGGCTCAGCGCCGCGCAAAAGGCCTGGTTGCACAAGGCCCAGCAGCAAGAGGAGCAGCGCAAGTCCATCAACCGCTTCAGCGACATTCTCAAGGACCGCCACGCCTGGTTGCTGGTGGGCATCTATTTCGCGGTGATGCTGGCGGTCAATACCATCGCCTTCTGGATGCCGACCCTGATCCACCATTCTGGCGTGGCCGGGGACGGCGACGTCGGCCTGCTCAGCGCCCTGCCCTACCTCGCCGGTTGCCTGTTCATGCTGGCGGTCGGCCGCTCCTCGGACCGCCTGCGCGAGCGGCGCTGGCACCTGGCTGTGCCGCTGCTGATGGCCTGCCTGGGCCTGGCGCTGACCGCCCTGGCGCCACAGAACCCCTGGCTGGTGATGTTCGGCCTGCTGGTGGCGGGCATGGGCGCCAGCGCCGCATTGCCGATGTTCTGGCAACTGCCGCCGGCCTTTCTGGCCAGCAATACCCAGGCTGCGGGCATCGCCCTGATCAGCTCCTTCGGCAGCGTCGCGGCCTTCCTCGCGCCTTACCTGATCGGCGTGGTGCGTGACGCCACCCAAAGCGCCAGCCTGGCGCTGTATGCCCTGGCCCTGCTGATCGCCCTGGGCGCCTGGCTGGTGCTCTGGGTGCCGGCCCCTATCGTCAACCCACAAGAGAAATGAACATGCTCAGCCCCTCCGCCATCCAACAGGCCGCAGCGCGCCTCGATGCCGCCGAACGCAGCCGCGAACAGATCGGCCAGCTGTCCCTGGAATACCCGGATATCCGCATCGAGGATGCCTATGCGATCCAGCGCAGCTGGGTGGAACGCAAGATCCGCGACGGCCGCCGGCTGGTGGGCCACAAGATCGGCCTCACCTCCCGGGCGATGCAGGTGTCGTCGAACATCAGCGAGCCGGACTTCGGCGCCCTGCTGGACGACATGCTGTTCGATGAAGGCAGTGATATTCCCTTCCAGCGCTTCATCGTGCCGCGGGTCGAGGTGGAACTGGCGTTCATCCTCGGCAAGCCCCTCAAGGGCCCCGGCTGCACCCTGTTCGATGTGCTGGAGGCCACCGACTGGGTGATCCCGGCGCTGGAGATCATCGACGCGCGTATCCAGCAGGTGGACCCGCAGACCCAGGCCACGCGCAAGGTCTTCGACACCATTTCCGACAACGCCGCCAACGCCGGGGTGGTAATGGGTGGCCGGGCCGTGCGCCCCGGCGACGTGGACCTGCGCAAGGTGCCGGCGGTGCTGTACCGCAACGGCGTGATCGAAGAGTCCGGGGTCTCGGCCGCGGTGCTCAACCACCCGGCCAAAGGCGTGGCCTGGCTGGCCAACAAGCTGGCGGCCTACGACGTCGGCCTGGAAGCCGGGCAGATCATCCTTGGCGGCTCGTTCACCCGTCCGGTGGCCGCGCACCCGGGGGATGTATTCCACGTCGACTACGACCAACTGGGCAGCATCGCCTGCCGTTTCGTCTGAGGAGAACGCCATGGACATGCCGCAGAACCTGTTCAAGCAACGCCTGCAAGGCAGCGAGCCACAGATCGGCCTGTGGCTGGGCCTGGCCAATGCCTACTGCGCCGAGCTGGCGGCCAATGCCGGTTTCGACTGGCTGCTGCTGGACGGCGAGCACGCCCCCAACGACCTGCGCAGCTTGCTGGGGCAATTGCAGGCCATCGCCCCCTACGGCGCCCACGGCATCGTCCGCCCGCCGATCGGCGATACCGCGCTGATCAAGCAGTTGCTGGATATCGGTGCCCAGACCCTGTTGGTGCCCATGGTCGAAAGCGCGGCCCAGGCGCGCCAGCTGGTCAGCGCCATGCGTTATCCGCCCCAGGGCATTCGCGGGGTCGGCAGCGCCCTGGCCCGGGCCTCACGCTGGAACAGCATCCCCGGCTACCTGGACCAGGCCGACGAACACATGTGCCTGCTGGTGCAGATCGAGAACCTGGAGGGCTTGCGCAACCTGGACGAGATCGTCCGGGTCGAGGGTGTCGATGGCGTGTTCATTGGCCCCGCCGACTTGTCGGCGGCCATGGGTCATCGCGGCAATCCCGGACATCCGCAGGTGGTGGCGGCGATCGAGGACGCCATCCTGCGGGTGCGCCAGGCCGGCAAGGCCGCGGGCATCCTCAGCGCCGACCCGGGCCTGGCCCGGCGTTGCATCGAGCTGGGAGCCAACTTCGTCGCGGTGGGGGTGGACACCACGGTGCTGATGAAGGGTTTGCAGAACCTGGCCGGGCAGTACAAGGCCCAGGACGCCCCCAGCAGCGAGGGTGGGGTCTACTGAGCGGGGCTTGCGCTAGCAGACCGTTGAAAATCTGCCTGCGTTGCCATCGCTGCGTTGAAAACAGGCTGGTGCGCCAGCCCGGTCAAAATGCTCATTTACCACATGTAAATTGCGCTTTTTCGCCTGTTTTCGCCTTGCGCTGGCTGCCTCGCCTACATTTTTCAACGGCCTGTTAGACACTGGCCTGGCGGGTAGCGGCCAGGCGCCAGAGCCGGGCGATGTCCGCCGCCCGTTCGCGCAACAATCGCGGGGCCTCGGCGCAGGCTTGCTCCAGGCTCATGGGCCCGGAGGTCAGGGCGAAGGCCGCGTCCACGCCATGGGCGTACATCTGCTGGTAGCCCTCGCCGAGGGTGCCGGCGATGACGATCACCGGCACCCCTTGCTGGCGAGCGATCCGCGCCACGCCGAAGGGCGTCTTGCCACGCAGGGTCTGGGCATCGAAGCGTCCTTCGCCAGTGATCACCAGGTCGGCGCCACGCACCGCCTGTTCCAATCCCACCAGCTCGGCGACCACTTCCACCCCGGGGCGGAACCTCGCGCCGAGAAACGCCTTGGCGGCGAATCCCAGGCCACCGGCGGCGCCACTACCGGGTTCGTCACGCACGTCCCTGGGCAGCACCTGGGCGCAGAGATCGGCAAAGTGCCCCAGGGCCTGGTCCAGGGCCTGGACCTGCTGCGCCGAGGCACCCTTTTGCGGGCCGAAGATGGCCGAGGCCCCCTGCTCGCCACACAGGGGATTATTGACGTCGGCGGCGATCTCGAAACGCACCTGGGCCAGGCGCGGGTCCATGGCGTCGAGCTCGATGCTGGCCAGGTCGGCCAGGGCCAGGCCACCCCGGGGCAGCGCCTGGCCCCGGCGGTCCAGCAGCTTGAGCCCCAGGGCTTGCAGGGCTCCGGCCCCGCCGTCGTTGGTGGCGCTGCCGCCGATGGCCAGGATGATGCGCCGGGCGCCGGCGTCCAGGGCCGCCTGGATCAGTTCACCGGTACCGAAGGTGCTGCTGTGGCAGGCATCGCGCTGGCCTGGCGGCACCCGTTGCAGGCCGCTGGCCTCGGCCATTTCGATGATCGCCGTGTGGCTCGATGCCAGCCAGCCCCAGCGGGCCTGCACTTCGCTACCCAGCGGGCCCTGGACCCGGGTGCTGCGCAGTTGCCCCTGGCATGCGGCGAGTACCGATTCCACCGTGCCCTCGCCACCATCGGCCATCGGGCACTGCAGCACCTGGGCTTCGGGCCAGGCCTCGGCCAGCCCTTGGGCGATGGCCTGGGCCACGCCTTCGGCACTCAGGCTGTCCTTGAACGAGTCGGGGGCGATGATGATCTTCATGGGGCTATCTCCGGTTCTTGTGGCGCCATGCTGCCATTTGCCGCAGCGGCTGACGCCGGTCCGCTGCACAAGGGCGCAGGCACTTTATTGTTCATTGCTACAAGCTGCGCAGTCGGGATGAAGGGGCGCCATTATCCAGATGGAACCCATGGACCGCGTTGGCGAGGCTGCGACCGCGGGCGCAGCACCCGTAATACCGGCACCGCCGTTATTCAGGTACGAATTGGGTGGCGGGTTGCTGGGGCAGCAGTTGTACGGCCAGGTACAGCGACAGCATGCCGTCCAGGCGCAACGGGTCGACGCCGCTGAGTTCGGCAATGCGCTCCATGCGGTAGCGCAGGCTGTTGCGGTGGATGCCCAGGGCGTCGGCACAGGCCTGGCTCTGGCCGTCGTGTTCGCACCAACTGCGCAGGGTCGCGAGCAACTGACCGTTGCCGTCCTTGGCCAGGACCTTGTGCAAGGGGCTGAGCAACTCGTCCAGGGCATCCTCGTTGCGGTGGCGCCAGAGCATCACCGGCAGCCGGTAGCGATCCAGGGTCAGCAGGCGGCTAGCGGGCAGGATATCGCGCCCATAAGCCAGCAGGTCGCTAACCCGTCGGTAGCAGCGGCGCAACCCCGAGAGGCCCTCGGCCGGCCCGCCCACCGCCACCCGCTGGATATCCCAGCCCAGGCCGACGAGCCGCTCCAGCAGGCGCGGGTCGTCCAGGGTCAGGCTCGCCGGCCGGCACCAGAGCAACGACGTTTGCGCGGCACTGACGCACCAGCTGTCCGGATAGCGGGACATCAACCAGGCGCTGAGGGCATCGACGTCCTGCCCCGCCCCGGCTTCCAGCCCCAGCTCGAACAGATAGGGAATGCGCGCCAATTGCGGCTTGAGACCCATCTGCCGCGCCTCGTCCACCAGGCGCGGCGAGTCGCCACCCTCGCCCAGCAGCAATGCCAGCAGGTCATCGCAGCGCTGGCGGCGCCATTGCTGTTCGGCCTGCTGGTGTCGCTGGCTCACCAGCATTTCGGCGGTCATGCGTACCAGTTCGGCGTAGGTGCGCAGCAACGCCGGATCACCGGTGATGCCCAGCACTCCGATCAAGCGCTGGTCGTGCAACAGCGGCAGGTTGATCCCCGGCTGCACGCCCTTGAGCCGGCGGGCGGTGGGTTCGTCGATCTCCACCACCCGGCCGTTGGCCAATACCAGCTGCGCACCCTCATGGCGGGTATTGATGCGCTCCGGCTCGCCGCTGCCCAGGATCAGGCCCTGGCTGTCCATGACGTTGACGTTGTTGGGCAGGATGGCCATCGTGCGGTCGACGATGTCCTGTGCCAGGTCATGATCGAGTTCGAACATGCTCGGTGATCCTTGGGTTGGCTACGACAGGGCGGGCCACGGCACGCGCGGCGTTGTTCAGTGGCACAGGGGGGGCACGGCATTCGCTGTGCGCCGGCACAAAGACAGCGGCGCCAGGGTGGCCGAGACTCTCGGGGCGGTCAACGTTACCCTTTGCACCGTGCAAAATCATAATAAAGAGAGATCCAGCATGTCACACAGAGCCGCTGCCGCCCTGGCCCAGGCTGACGACAAGAACGCCGTCTACAAGCGCATCACCCTGCGCCTGATCCCCTTCATCTTCATCTGCTACCTGTTCAACTACCTGGACCGGGTCAACGTCGGCTTCGCCAAGTTGCAGATGCTCGACGCCCTGAAGTTCAGCGAAACGGTCTATGGCCTGGGCGCCGGGATCTTCTTCATCGGCTACGTGCTGTGCGGCGTGCCCAGCAACCTGGCGCTGACCCGCTTCGGGCCGCGGCGCTGGATCGCCCTGATGATGATCGCCTGGGGCACGCTGTCCACCTGCCTGCTGTTCGTCACTACGCCAACCCAGTTCTACACCCTGCGCCTGTTCACCGGCGCTGCCGAAGCCGGCTTCTTCCCTGGCGTGGTGCTGTACCTGTCGCAGTGGTTCCCGACCTTCCGCCGTGGCCGGATCATGGCCCTGTTCATGTCGGCGATCCCGGTCTCGGGCCTTTTGGGCAGCCCGTTCTCCGGCTGGATCCTCAATCATTTCGCCGCAGGCCAGGGTGGCCTCGCCGGCTGGCAGTGGATGTTCCTGCTGCAGGGCATCCCCACCGTGGTGCTCGGCGCCCTGGCCTACTTCCTGCTGAGCGACGGCTTCGCCCACGCCAAGTGGCTGAGCCCGGCCGAGCGCGCCATGCTCGAGGCCGACCAGGCCGCAGACGCCGCCAACCAGCCCAAGACCGCCAGCGACTCCCTGGCCCAGGTGTTCAAGAACCCGGCGATCTGGGCCTTCGGCCTGATCTACTTCTGCATCCAGAGCGGGGTCTACGCCATCAACTTCTGGCTGCCGTCGATCATCAAGAACCTGGGGTTCGCCGATAACCTGGTGATCGGCTGGCTCAGCGCTATTCCCTACCTGCTGGCGGCCGTGTTCATGCTGCTGGTAGGACGTTCGGCGGACCTGAACAAGGAGCGCCGCTGGCACCTCGTGGTACCCATGCTGATGGGCGCCGTGGGGCTGCTGATCGCGGTGAACTTCGCCGCCAACCCGGCCATCGCCATCCTCGGCCTGAGCATCGCCACCATGGGTGCCCTCACCGGCCTGCCGATGTTCTGGCCGGTGCCTACCGCGCTGCTCAGCGCCGGGGCCGCCGCCGGTGGCCTGGCATTGATCAACTCCATGGGCCAGATGGCCGGCTTCCTCAGCCCCTACATCGTCGGCTGGGTCAAGGACAGCACCGGTTCCACCGATGCCGCCCTGTACCTGCTGGCGACAGTGATCGTCGCCGGCGCCCTGTTGGCCCTGCGCATGACCCGTACCTTGCATCGCTGAGCCCCGGCTGCGGCAAAAGCCCGTTCGAGCATCGGCTGGAACGGGCTTTTTTCGTGGCGGCTTCAGTCCGGCGCGCCAGGATGCCGGGCGTAATCATGACTGCCGGTCAACGCCCCCGATGCCGGGGCGTCCAGCTCCAGCAGCAGGCCACCGGGCAGGCGCACGAAGATCTGCCAGAGGCCATCTTCCGGCACCTGCGCCACTTGGTACTCAAGACCGCTGGCCTGCACCCGCAGCAAGACCGCGGCAGCGGCCTCCTGGGTGCTGAAGGCGATATGGCTCAGCTGTGGCGCGGGGCAAGCATCCTGCTCGATGACATGCACCAGCGCCTGATCATCCTGGTACAGCCAGCGCCCGGGGAAGGGAAACGGCGGACGGCGGCCCGCTTGCAGCCCCAATAGCTCGGCAAAGGCCTGGGGCAGGGTCGAGCCACCATCGGTGTTGAAGGCCAGGTGGTCGAAGCGCCAGTTCATAACAGGCCTCCACCGTCGACATCGATCAGGCTGCCGTTGATGAAGCCGTTCTCCATGGCCAGGATGAAAGCCGCCGCCACCTCCCCCGGCTCCCCGACCCGACCGACCGGCAAGCTCGCGGCCGCCTTGGCGAACATCGCCGCTCGGGCATCGGCGGGCATGCCGGCGTAGGCCTCGGTATCGGTGATCCCCGGGCTGATCACGTTCACCCGCCGTGGCGCCAGCTCCTTGGCCAGGTGCTTGCCCAGGGCATCGAGGGCGGCATTGAGGGTGGTCTTGAGCACCTGCCCCGGGACCATCTTGCGCGACAACATGCCCGAGGTCAGGCTGATGCTGCCCCGTGCCGCCAGGTATGGCAGCGCGGCCTGCACGGCGCGCCAGATACCCCAGAACTTGACCTCGAAGGCCCGCTGGGCGTCCTGCAGGTCAGTGTCGGCCAAGGGTTTGGGAGCAATGGCCGGACCGGCGCTGATCACCAGGTGATCGAAGCCGCCCACGGCCTGGAACAAGGCCTCCAGGCTGGCGCTGTCGGTGATGTCCACGCTCAGCGCCCGGGCCGACTCCGGCAGGCGTGCCTGCTGGCGCTGCAAGGCCTTGAGATCGCGCCCGGCCAGCACTACCCGGGCGCCACGGGCGGCGGCCTGGTGCGCCACGGCGGCGCCGATGCCACTGCCGGCCCCGATCACCACGACGGTCTGCTTATGCAAGCCTGGATTGGAAAGAGTCATTGCGATCACCTGTTGTGAAGTAAAGGGATTACATCTTCACCGCTTGCCAATCGAAGAAAAATCCGCTTAAAACGCAAGGATCTTTAAAGGATTTTTATCAATGAGCTCGATCCTCGACCTGGAGATCTTCGTGCGCATTGCCGACGAAGGCAGTATTTCCGCGGCGGCGCGCAGCCTTGGCCTCACCGCAGCGGCGGCCAGCATCGCCCTGAAGCGCCTGGAAACCCGCCTGGGCAGTCGCCTGCTGGCCCGCTCTACCCGCAGCCTGCGCCTGACCCCGGAAGGTCGCCGCTACCTGGACAGCGTGCGCCTGGCCCTGGCCGCCCTGGAGGATGGCGAACAAGCGCTCGGGCAGCAGGGCCAGGGCCTATGCGGGGTGCTGCAGTTGTCGGCCCCTTCGGATTTCGGGCGCAACGCGTTGCTGCCCTGGCTCGACGAATTCAAGGGCCAGCACCCGCAACTGCGCCTGCAACTGCAGCTCAACGACCGCCATGCCGACCTGTTTCGCGAGAGCGTGGATGTGGCGCTGCGCTTTGGCGTGCCCAGGGACTCCAGCCTGGTGGCCCTGCCGATCCTGGCGGCACATCGACGGGTGGTCTGCGCCAGCCCGCAGTACCTGGCCCGCCATGGCGCACCGCAGGTGCCCGAGGACCTGGCTCGGCACAGCGCCCTGCTCTACCTGCGCGACGGCCAGCTCTACGACCTCTGGCGCTTCAGCCGGGACGACCAGGTGCGCGAGGTCCAGGTGCGCGGCGACTACTCGTGCGACGACGGCGAGGTAGCCCGGCGCTGGGCCCTGGCCGGCCATGGCCTGGTCTACAAGGCAAGGCTGGATGTGGCCGAGGACCTTCGCGCCGGGCGCCTGGTGCCACTGCTCACGGATTGGCAAGGGGAGCCACTGCCCTTCAACCTGCTGTGCCCGCACCGCCTGCAGGTGTCCGAACGGGTGCGCTTGCTGCACGGCTTCCTGGTCCAGCGCTGCCGCGAACTCTGTCCGTGACAGGCATTGCCCCGGCGTGCGGTTCTGGTATTTGATGGGCGGCCCCGCCACCTATCCAGCACAAGGATCCCGCCCCATGAGCTATCGCATCCTCGGTCACTCCGGCCTCAAGGTTTCCAGCCTGACCCTGGGCACCATGATGTTCGGCGAGCAGACCAGCACCGAAGACTCGCTGCGCATCATCGACAAGGCCTGGGACCAGGGCATCAACTTCATCGACACCGCCGATGTCTACAACCAGGGCCGCTCCGAGGAGATTGTCGGCGAGGCCATCGCCCGCCACCGCCATGACTGGGTGCTGGCCTCCAAGGTCGGCTTCGGCCCGGCCGACGGCGTGCCCAATCGCAGCGGCCTGAACCGCAAGCATATCGGCAACGCCATCGAGGCCAGCCTGACCCGGCTCGGCACCGATTACCTGGACATCTACTACCTGCACCGCGAGGACCACGACACGCCGCTGGAAGTGAGCATCGCGGCCATCGGCGACCTGCTGCGCCAGGGCAAGATCCGCCACTGGGGGTTATCCAACTACCGGGGTTGGCGGATCGCCGAAGCGGTACGCATTGCCGACCAGCTGGGCGTGGAGCGCCCGGTGATCAGCCAGCCGCTGTACAACCTGGTCAACCGCCAGGCCGAAGGCGAGCAGATCACCGCGGCCCGTGCCTATGGCCTGGGCGTGGTGCCCTACAGCCCACTGGCCCGCGGCGTGCTCAGCGGCAAGTACGCACCCGACGCGACCCCGGACAGCGACAGCCGCGCCGGCCGCCAGGACAAGCGCATCCTGGAGACCGAATGGCGAGTGGAGTCCCTGCGCATCGCCCAGCAGGTCCAGCAGTACGCCCAGGGCCGCGGGGTGGGTATCGTCGAGTTCGCCATCGCCTGGGTGCTGAACAACCAGGCGGTGAGCTCGGCCATCGTCGGCCCGCGCACCGAGGCCCAATGGGACGCCTATGCCCGGGCGCTGGCCGTGCGCATCAGCGCCGAGGACGAGGCCTTCGTCGACTCCCTGGTGACCCCGGGGCACGCCTCGACGCCGGGCTTCAACGATGTCAGCCATTTCGTCCCGGGGCGTTTTGCCCGTCTCGACTGAGAGCTGCCGGTGGCGGTCCGAGGGCCGCCGCCGGCGATTGCTGGAGGCGGCCTCAGGGACGAATGAAAAAATATCCCGCCGGCATGTCGCAAACAGAGCAAAAATCTCGCGCCAAACCCTCTATATTGCCCTCGCTTGTTTACCCCCCAACTCCCGGCGCCCTGCGCATCCGGGTCTTACGAGGACAGTGTGTCTAAAGGTATTGCGTTATCGGTCCTGGCGTCGGTGCTGTTCGCCGTCATGTATTTCTACACGTCGCTGCTGGCGCCCCTTACCGGGGTGGAGATCTTCGGCTGGCGAATGCTCCTCACCCTGCCCTGCATGACCCTGTTCATGCTGCTCACCGGCGAATGGCCAAGGGTCGGCGAAGTCTTGCGCCGGGTGCGCGCCAGGCCGGCCATGGCCCTGGCGCTGCTGTTGTCCTCGGCCCTGGTGGGCGTGCAGTTGTGGCTGTTCATGTGGGCGCCGCTCAACGGCTACAGCCTGGATGTATCCCAGGGCTACTTCCTGCTGCCGCTGACCATGATCCTCACCGGACGCATCGTCTATGGCGAGCGCCTGTCGCGCCTGCAAAAGGTGGCCGCAACGCTGGCCTGCATCGGCGTGCTCAACGAGTTGTACCAAGCCGGCAGTTTTTCCTGGGCGACCCTGGTGGTGGCCGTGGGCTACCCGCTGTACTTCGTCCTGCGCCGGCGCTTGCACAGCGATCACCTGGGCGGATTGTGGCTGGACATGGCGCTGTTGATACCGGTGGCGCTATGGGTGGTGCAAGGCGGCGAACAAGGCTTCGCCGTGCTGGATGCCCAGCCCCGGCTGTACCTGCTGATCCCGCTGCTGGGCCTGATCAGCGCCTCGGCGCTGGTGTGCTACATCATCGCCAGCCGCCAACTGGCTTTCAGCCTGTTCGGCCTGCTCAGCTACGTGGAGCCGGTGTTGCTGCTGATGGTGGCCCTGTTGCTGGGGGAAAGCATCAAGGAGGGCCAATGGCTGACCTACGTGCCGATCTGGCTGGCGGTGCTGGTGCTGATCACCGAGGGTGCGCGCCACCTGCTGCGCCAGCGACGCGGGTAATGGGATAGCCAAAGAGCTTCTGCAAACCTGCCCGCAGCCTCGCCCTGGCTCGAGCCCGGCTACTTTCGCCAGTGCCGCGTCAGGGCTTGATCTGCTTCAGTTCGTTGAGCAGTGCCAGCAAGGCTTGCATCTTTTCCTCGCCGAACTGCTGCTGGATCCTCTGGTAGTTGACCTCCATGTCGTCGCTCATGGATTCGAAGCAGGCATGGCCCCTCTGGGTCAGGGTGATGAACAGGCGGCGCTGGTCCTCCGGCGACTTGCGCCGGCTGACGTACTCATCGCGCTCCAGGCGCGTCAGCACCCCGGTCATGCTTGGCGGCAGGATGCAGGCCATCTTCGCCAGCTGGTGGCTCTCCAGTTCGCCGTTCTGGCGCAGGATGCGGATCACCCGCCACTGCTGTTCGGTGAGCTCGTGCTGGTTCAACGAAGGACGGAAAAACGCCATGGCGGCCTCACGGGCCTGCAGCAGGGTCAGGGTCAGGGAAGGTCTGGGGGTTTTCATCAAGGAGTCGGTCGGGGCCTGGAAACAGAGGCGAGAACATTAACACATTCACAATCGCCAACCGACAGGCAAAACAAAGCCCGGCCAGGAAAGACCTGGCCGGGCTTGGGCTTCAAGCGCTACGCGGCTTATTCGGTGGCGAGCACGCCACGTCGTACCTGGTCACGCTCGATCGATTCGAACAATGCCTTGAAGTTGCCCTCGCCGAAACCATCGTCGCCTTTGCGCTGGATGAATTCGAAGAACACCGGGCCCATCAGGGTTTCCGAGAAGATCTGCAGCAGCAGGCGCTTGTCTTCTTTATCCGAGGCACCGTCGAGCAGGATGCCGCGCGATTGCAGTTGATCAACCGGCTCGCCGTGGTTTGGCAGGCGCCCTTCGAGCATTTCGTAGTAGGTATCAGGCGGTGCGGTCATGAAGCGCATGCCGATCTTCTTCAGGGCGTCCCAGGTCTTGACCAGGTCGTCGGTGAGGAAGGCCACGTGCTGGATGCCTTCGCCGTTGAACTGCATCAGGAACTCTTCGATCTGGCCTGCGCCCTTGGACGATTCCTCGTTCAGCGGGATGCGGATCATGCCGTCCGGAGCGGTCATGGCCTTGGAAGTCAGGCCGGTGTATTCGCCCTTGATGTCGAAGTAGCGGATCTCGCGGAAGTTGAACAGCTTCTCGTAGAAACCGGCCCAGTAGGCCATGCGTCCGCGATACACGTTGTGGGTCAGGTGGTCGATGATCTTCAGGCCCGCACCTGGTGGGTTGCGGTCCACGCCTTCGAGGAACACGAAGTCGATGTCATAGATCGAGCTGCCTTCGCCGTAGCGGTCGATCAGGTACAGCGGCGCGCCGCCGATGCCCTTGATCGCCGGCAGGTTCAGCTCCATCGGGCCGGTGGCGACGTGGATCGGCTGCGCACCCAGTTCCAGGGCGCGGGCGTAGGCCTGCTGGGCGTTCTTGACGCGGAACGCCATGCCGCATACCGACGGGCCGTGTTCCGCGGCGAAGTAGGAAGCGATGCTGTGGGGTTCGTTGTTGAGGATCAGGTTGATCGCGCCTTGGCGATACAGGTGCACGTCTTTTGAACGATGGGTCGCGACTTTGGTGAAACCCATGATCTCGAAGATCGGTTCGAGGGTATTGGGGGTGGGCGATGCGAATTCGATGAATTCAAAGCCCATCAGGCCCATCGGGTTTTCAAAGATATCTGCCATGGTTGGCGCCTCATCATATTTTTAGAATTAACGGATCGTTAGTTGCTATCAATGCTGAGGAAGGCAGGTGGTGCGCAAGAAATGCCCCGCACGCTGCGCGCGAGGAAGTCACCATAGATGAGTTGGAATCCGAGAATCTTCATATCGGTCCTGTCTTGCCGGCTGGCCAGGCTTCTGCTGCCAGAAGACTTTATTATTGTATGCGTAACCAGATTCTACACAGCGTAAAAGCCTTTGTCCGCACTCTTTATGAAATCGCCTTTCTTGTCCCCTTCG
Source organism: Pseudomonas sp. FW507-12TSA (assembly GCF_058781435.1). Taxonomy (NCBI): domain Bacteria; kingdom Pseudomonadati; phylum Pseudomonadota; class Gammaproteobacteria; order Pseudomonadales; family Pseudomonadaceae; genus Pseudomonas; species Pseudomonas sp. FW507-12TSA. Next base: position 36,205 of record NZ_JBYSWT010000030.1, on the reverse strand, counting down.
CAAGGGGCCGGTTGCACTGGTAGATGCCGCCCAGGATCAGCGCGCCCCCCAGCACCATCACCAGGCTCAGTTGCTCGGCCAGCAGCAGCGCCCCGAGAATCACCGCCGTCAGCGGGTTGAGGGCGATGAATACCCCGCTGCGGGTAGCGCCGATCCGCCGCAGACCGTCGTAGTACCAGATGTAGGCCAGCGCCGAGCCCAGTACGCCCAGGTATAGAAGAGCCAGGCCCTGGGCCAGGTCCAGGTGGAGCACCGCTTGCAGGTCGAATTCGCCGCGCACCAGGGTCGCCGCGCACAGCATCAAGGTTCCCAGCACCACCGAGTAGGTCACCGTCTGCAGCGGTCCCAGGCTCTGGTTCAGTTCCTTGGAAAACAGCGAATACACGCCCCAGCCCAGGACACAACCGAGGATCAACAAGTCGCCGCGCCAACTCCCCGCCCGGCTGGCCAGGGCCGAAGGATCACGACTGCAGATCACCAGGGCCGCACCTCCCAGGCACAGGCCGATACCCAGCAGCTTGCGCCGGTCCAGGCGTTCCTTGAACAGTGCCCAGGATGCCAAGGCGATCACCGCCGGGTTCAGGGCGACGATCAGCGAGGCCCGCGAGGCGTTGATCTGCTGCAGGCCGAGGAAGAAGCACAGGTTGTAGAAGAAGATCCCGAAGAACCCCAAGAGTGCCAGTTGGCCGAGCTGCCTGAAGCTCGGGCGCGCCAGGGGAATTCGCGCCAGGGCCATGAAACCCAGCAGGGCCAGGCTGGCCAGGAGAAAACGCAAGCTGGCGGCCAGCAACGGCGACAGCCCCGAGGCCAGGTAGCGCCCGGCGACGAAGGTGCCGCCCCAGATCATGGTCACCGCCGCCAACTTGCAATAGACCCCCAGGTCGTGGTGCCTGGCAGCCAGTGGGGCAAAGAAACTGCTCTCGCTCATGTTGATCGCACTCGAAGAAGGTCGGATTTGTCTTGCCGGAATATTCTTTGTCTAATGCCTGATCATCGTAAAATGAGCTTTTACTCATGACCCTGACCCAGCTGGAAATCTTTTCCCGGGTGGCCCAGTTCCAGGGCTTCACCAGCGCCGCCACGCGCCTGGGCATCAGCCAGTCGGCGGTGTCCCACGCCATCAGGTCCCTGGAGCAGGAGCTGGGGGTGGAGTTGTTCCGTCGGCACCAGGCCCAGGTCGAGCTCACCGACATCGGCCAGCAATTGCTGGCACGGGCCCGGGCCATGCTCGGCCTGGCAGCGACGTTGGAACAGGAGGCCGCCGATGCCCGGGGCATGAAGCGTGGGACCTTGCGCATCGGCTCGTTCGGCCCCACCTCCTCCATCCGCCTGCTGCCACCGATCCTGGCGCAATACCGCACCCAGTATCCGGGGATCGAAGTGCATATCGACGAAGGACCGGACCGCCAGGTCCTGCAGTGGCTGGAGGAGCGGCGTATCGACCTGGGCTTCGTGGTGCTGCCCCAGGAACGCTTCGACAGCTTCCCCCTGGTGCAGGACCAACTGCTGGCCCTGGTTCCGGCAGGCCATCCCCTGGCCGGCGAGTCGCAGCTGAGCCTGGAGCAGCTGTGCCAGGATCCCTTCGTCCTCACCGAGGCCGGCTCTGCGGAACTGGTGTCGCGGTTGTTCATTGGCGCCGGGCTGGTCCCCAACATTCGCTATCGCTGCTCACAATTGCTCAGCACCCTGGAAACCGTGGCCCGGGGCGATGCCCTGAGCATCGTCGCCCAATTGTCGTTGCCCCAAGGGGCGGACCCGCGCTATACAAGTCGCCCATTGGTGCCAGCGGTACAACGCAAGATCGGTGTCGCGGTGCTGGACCGCCGCCAGTCATCGCCAGCGACCCTGGCCTTCATCGACCTTGCCCAGGGTCTCTGTAGCCAGGCAAAGCCGTCTATCCTGCGATGATCCAGGCAATATCGCGTCCGTGACCGGCGCCCTGCCCTTCTCCCTTGCCACAGGTCCGACCCATGCCGCTGACCGCCAAAGGTCCACTCCAACGCTCCACCCACACCTTCTGGACCTTGCTGGCGATACTCCTGCCGATCGTGCTCGGAGCCGTCATCCTATATCTCCAGGCGCAACGGACCTTGTTGCACAACAGCCAGGAAATCGCCGAGGAAGCCATCGAGCAGTTCGACCAGATGCTCGACCACTCCGACAGCGCCGCCCGTGCCCTGCTGCCCCTGGCCGGACAGGAGTGCGACGCCGCCCGGCAACTGGCCCTGCGCGAACAAGTGACCCGGCGCCCACTGGTGCGCTCCACCAACCTGGTGTGGCGCGACAACAACTACTGCAGTTCATACCTGGGCAGCTACGCGGCGGTCCTCGATCCCCGGGACTACGTGGATGGCCGGCTGCGCCTGATGGATGGCAACCATGTCACTCCCCAGACCCCGCTGCTGGTCTACCGCTCGAGCGCTGGCGAAGGCGCGGCCCTGGCGGCCATCAACGGTTATCATCCGACCAACACCCTGCGCATGCTCAGCCGTTTCGCTCAGTTGCAACTGCAAGTGGGCCGGCATTGGTTGTCCAGTGACGGCCAGGTGCGCGAAGGCAACGCTCCCCTGGCAGCGGTGGCCAGCCAGCAACTGAGCTCGTCACGCTATCCCTACAGCGTCAATGCCGGGTTCGCCCAGGGCAGTGTCTGGCGCTATATGAAAAGCCAGTATCCGGCGCTGTTCAGCTTGCTGATCTTCCTCGGCGCCGCCGCCGGCGGCCTCGCCCACTGGCTGCAACAACGTGCCGTTTCCCCCAGGCACGAGTTGCAGCGGGCACTGATGGCGCGGGAGTTCATCCCGTACTTCCAGCCGATTGTGCGCGGCGACAGCCTGCAGTGGGCCGGTATCGAAGTGCTGATGCGCTGGCAACACCCCAGGGAGGGCCTGGTCCGTCCTGACCTGTTCATTCCCTTCGCCGAACATACGGGGTTGATCGTGCCCATGACCCGTTCGTTGCTGCGCCAGACCCGAGAGGTACTGGCGCCCTGGGCCGGGAACTTCCCCGACGGCTTTCATATCGCGATCAATATCACCGCGCGCCATTGCCAGGACCTGCAATTGCTGGAGGACTGCCGGGAGTTCCTGGCGGCATTCGAGCCGGGCAAGGTGGTCCTGGTGCTGGAACTGACCGAACGCGAACTGATCGAGCCTACGACCGTCACCCAGCAGTTGTTCGCTGAATTACGTGAACTGGGGGTGATGATCGCCATCGATGACTTCGGCACCGGCCACTCCAGCCTCGGTTATCTGCGCACCTTCAATGTCGACTACTTGAAAATCGACCAGAGTTTCGTGGCCATGATCGGTGCCGATGCACTGTCGCTGCATATACTGGACAGCATTATCGAACTCTCACTCAAACTCGACCTGAGCATAGTCGCCGAAGGTATTGAAACTGCCGAACAACGGGATTACCTGACAGCCAAGGGCGTGCATTTGCTCCAGGGTTACTTGTTTGGAAAGCCCATGCCCAGCTCAGAATTTGTTACAGCTATAGCGCGCCATTAAATAGCCATGTCAGAAAAATAATGCTCGACAAGTAACTCCGGGCATGAGCAGCTTTGCATCAATTTACAAATATGGCCTGGAACAAGAACAACACGATTTACTCGCGGCGCGTTAACTACTACAATTTTTCACGCCTGTACAAGATTCACAGGTAGGCCAGTTAATCGAACCTTAACCAGTTCATGGCTTATAGCTTTGTTTGTGCTGTGTATTAGCCAAAATAGACTATTGGAGTGAAGATATTGTCCAGACTTGCTGAATTCCGTGCTGCCGAGAAAGCACTTCAAGAACAGCTCGCCCAGCTTGAATCCCTGAAGAACGACGCCGGGCTCAAGAAGGAAATCGAGTTCGAAGAAAAACTCCAGGCTCTGATGAAGTCCTACGACAAGAACCTGCGTGACATCATCGCGATCCTCGATCCGAACCTGGGCAAGGCCGGCCTGCCACAGGCCAGCGCCCCTAAACAGCGCCGCGCCCGTGTGGTCAAGGTCTACCAGAACCCGCACACCGGCGAGCTGATCGAAACCAAGGGCGGCAACCATCGCGGCCTGAAGGCTTGGAAAGAACAATACGGCGCCGCTACTGTGGACTCCTGGCTGCGCGCTTGAACAAAGCCGCACCTGAAAAAGGCCCTGCACATGCAGGGCTTTTTATTGAGCGGAATAATTTTAGTGCCCCAGAGTCAAAGGAAAGATCTTACGCACATTGCAGGCAGACTCCTGCATCACATCTGCCCTCTCGCGAGCTGCAGCCAGCGCGGAATAAGGGCCGGGCATGCTCAACTTCACGCTTAATGCCTTTCGATAACGAACCTGCAACACGCAGAAAGCAAACGATGAGCCTTAAACCCGCTTAAAGTTTCAGGTTATTTCGAATGGCGAGTACTTCATCCCGACTATCGGCATAAGCCGCTGCCTGGCCAGCGTATGAAAGTACATAAGCCTTATCCCCATCCAATGCGGCCACCAATGTTTGTGACAGCACATGCCGGCCATTCTGGGTAATAGTGCAAGTGGTTTCCAATGCTTCGAGGCGACTCAACTGCGCGGCATGGATCTTGTTGCACACGCTCTGGTAACCACCTTGGGCAAAGTCCTTCTGTACTGACTTGCGCATCTCCAGCAATACCCCCTGGAGATTGACTACATGCCCGGGCTCGACCTGGCTCATGGTCAACTCCATGACCAGTTGCGGATTGCCCGCGGCGTCGTTCTTCACCGCCCGCTGGCGCGACACCTTGGCGGCCTGGTCGGCCTCCTGGGAGGGCACCGGTTCCACCGTCCAGCCCTGGGGCCAGCTGATTTCGGGAGCCGCCTGGGCGGCACCGGCGAGCATTGCCAGGAACAGGGCTACAACGGGGGTTCTGAACGACAGGATCATGTTCTGTACACTGGAAAAGGGAGCCTGGAGTCTGAGCCCGGCGCCAGGAATGGGCAATAGATCAAGAGCTTTGGGTTTGGCCCATCCCAGGCACTTGCGTATCATTGGCCAATCCCAAGGATATCCGAACCATTGCCCCGGCAAGCCGCTGCCCGAGCCTTCGACCAGCCCTTGCCGTCTCATTTCCCGGAGGGCCCATGAGCCTCAACGAACTCAACACTTTTCCCGGCGTAACCGCCCAGCCTGACGCCGCCACCGCCCGCTTCGTGTTCAACCACACCATGTTGCGCGTCAAGGACATCACCCGCTCCCTGGACTTCTACACCCGGGTCCTGGGTTTCTCCCTGGTGGAGAAACGTGATTTCCCCGAGGCTGAGTTCAGCCTGTACTTCCTGGCCCTGGTGGACAAGGCGCAGATCCCGGTCGACGCTGCAGCGCGTACCGAATGGATGAAGTCGATCCCCGGCATTCTCGAGCTGACCCACAACCACGGCACCGAGAACGACCCGCAGTTCGCCTATCACAACGGTAATACCGACCCTCGCGGTTTCGGCCACATCTGCATCTCGGTACCGGACATCGTCGCCGCCTGCGAGCGCTTCGAAGCCCTGGGCTGCGACTTCCAGAAGCGCCTGAACGACGGCCGCATGAAAAGCCTGGCCTTCATCAAGGATCCGGATGGCTACTGGGTCGAGATCATCCAGCCAGCTCCGCTGTAAGGCAGCACCCAGCCGGGCCTGGTTCGCCAGGCAAGAAAAAACCCCATGGGCCATGGCTCATGGGGTTTTGTTGTTCCAGGGGGCGGCTCAGTCCGGCGCCGAGGTCCGGATCAGGTGGTCGAAAGCACTCAGGGATGCCTTGGCCCCCTCGCCCACCGCGATCACGATCTGCTTGTACGGCACCGTGGTGACGTCACCTGCCGCAAACACTCCAGGCAAGGAAGTCTCGCCGCGCGCATCGACGATGATCTCGCCACGTGGCGACAATTCAACCGTGCCCTTGAGCCAGTCGGTGTTGGGCAGCAGGCCGATCTGTACGAAGATGCCTTCCAGTTCGACGTTGTTGAACTCACCCGACTGGCGATCCTTGTAGACCAGGCCAGTGACCTTCTGCCCGTCGCCCTTGACTTCGCTGGTCAGGGCACTGGTGATGACCTTGACGTTGGGCAGGCTGAACAACTTGCGTTGCAGCACAGCGTCGGCACGCAGTTGGCTGTCGAACTCCAGCAGGGTCACATGGCTGACGATACCCGCCAGGTCGATGGCCGCTTCGACACCGGAGTTGCCGCCGCCGATCACTGCCACGCGCTTGCCCTTGAACAGCGGGCCATCGCAGTGCGGGCAGAAGCACACACCCTTGGCCTTGTACTCTTGCTCACCGGGCACGCCCATTTCACGCCAGCGCGCACCGGTGGCCAGGATCACCGACTTGGCCTTGAGGCTGGCGCCGCTCTCGAACCGCACCTCATGCAGGCCACCCGCGTCCTTGGCTGGCACCAGGGCACTGGCACGCTGCAGGTTCATGATATCGACGTCGTATTGCTTGACGTGCTCTTCCAGGGCCGCGGCCAGTTTCGGGCCTTCAGTCTCCTGCACCGAGATGAAGTTCTCGATGGCCATGGTGTCCAGCACTTGCCCACCGAAACGCTCGGCGACCACACCGGTGCGGATCCCCTTGCGCGCAGCATAGATGGCTGCCGCAGCGCCGGCCGGGCCACCGCCGACCACCAGCACGTCGAAGGCTTCCTTGGCGCTGAGTTTCTGCGCTTGTTTCTCCAGCGCGCCGGTGTCGAGCTTGGCCAGGATTTCTTCCAGGCCCATGCGGCCTTGGCCGAAATTCACGCCATTGAGGTAGATGCTGGGCACGGCCATGACCTTGCGCTCGTCAACCTCGGCCTGGAACAGCGCGCCATCGATGGCCACGTGGCGAATATTGGGGTTGAGCACCGCCATCAGGTTCAGTGCCTGGACCACGTCCGGGCAGTTCTGGCAGGACAGCGAGAAATAGGTTTCGAAGTTGAACTCGCCCTTGAGCGAGCGGACCTGCTCGATCACTTCCGCGCTGGCCTTGGATGGATGGCCACCCACTTGCAACAGCGCCAGTACCAGGGAAGTGAACTCGTGGCCCATGGGGATACCGGCGAAACGCAGGCTGATATCACTCCCCGGGCGATTCAACGAGAACGACGGCTTGCGCGCATCGGTACCGTTGTCGAGCAAGGTAATTTGATTGGAAAGACTGACGATGTCTTTGAGTAGAGCGAGCATTTCCTGGGATTTCGCACCGTCGTCGAGGGAGGCGACGATCTCGATCGGCTGTGTGACCCGCTCCAGGTATGACTTCAACTGAGATTTAAGATTGGCGTCCAACATACGGGCGATTTCCTTTGGTTCGGTAAAAAAACAACGCCCGGGCGAATCTCGCCCGGGCGTTATTTGAGGGCGGTGCGGCTTACTTAAGTGCGGATGACCGCCTCTGCATGACGCATGGACTTAGATCTTGCCGACCAGGTCCAGGGACGGAGCCAGGGTGGCCTCGCCTTCTTTCCACTTGGCTGGGCAGACTTCGCCTGGGTGGGCAGCAACGTACTGGGCGGCCTTGATCTTGCGCAGCAGCTCGGAAGCGTCACGGCCTACGCCGCCATCGTTGATTTCAACGATCTTGATCTGGCCTTCCGGGTTGATCACGAAGGTACCGCGGTCAGCCAGGCCGGCTTCTTCGATCAGCACGTCGAAGTTGCGGGAGATGGCCAGGGTCGGATCGCCGATCATGGTGTACTTGATCTTGCCGATGGCTGGCGAAGTGTTGTGCCAGGCAGCGTGGGCGAAGTGGGTGTCGGTGGAAACGCTGTAGATCTCAACGCCCAGCTTCTGGAATTCGGCGTAGTTGTCGGCCAGGTCTTCCAGCTCGGTCGGGCAGACGAAGGTGAAGTCAGCTGGGTAGAAGAACACTACGGACCACTTGCCTTTCAGGTCGGCATCCGATACTTCGACGAACTCACCGTTTTTGAATGCAGTAGCTTTGAACGGTTTAACTTGGCTGTTGATGATAGGCATCGTTGACTCTCCATCAGTGGTTGAAGACATTGGGTGAAAACTTGATGGGGAGAATCCTAGCCAATGAGTCGCCATCTGGCTCATTGGTAAACCTGATGCTCTCGATTGGTTTTGGCTATGAGCCCTGAGTATTAATAGAAAAAACCTTGCCTAAGGGGCGACCGCCTTCTCCCTGAGCTGCGCCATGCCCGCGAAGGGCTCTGCCTCGACATAGCGCATGGCCGATTTCAGGTCCTTCCACCCCACGTAGGCCATCAGCGACTTCAGGTCCCAGCCGCTGCGCTGGGCCCAAGTGGCGAACCCGCGGCGCAGGGAATGGCTGGTGTAGCACTCGGCGGCGATACCGGCCTGCTCCAGCACCTGGCGCAACAGGGGAATCACACTGTTGGCATGCAGCCCCTGCTCGCCCAGGTTGCCCCAGCGATCGATGGCGCGAAATACCGGCCCGCGTACCAGTGCGGCGGTATTGATCCATTCGATGTAGGCCTGCACCGGGCACAGGCGCTGCAAGGCCGGCGTGCTGTAGGTACGGCCCAGGTTGTCCCGATCGCCCTTGCTGCGCGGCAAGTACAGGCTGATGCCGGAGCCGGCGTGGGCCTGCACATGCTCGACCTGCACACGACAGAGCTCGTCGCTGCGAAAGCCACGCCAGAACCCCAGAAGGATCAACGCCCGATCCCGCCGCGCCCGCAGCAGGCCGGCCTGGCAACGCTCGGCCAGAGCTTGCGACGCCTGCTCATCGAGCCAGCTGGCCACCCGCTCCAGGTCCTGCAGCTGCAAAGGCACGGCCTGCTTCTCCTGGGCTGGGTGCACGGCCCGAATCCCCTTGAGTACCTGGCGCACCACCGGGGCCTTGGTCGGGTCGACGAAACCCTGGCTGTTATGCCACTGCGCCAATGCCGACAAGCGCAGCTTCAACGTGTTGATCGACAACTCGCCGGCATAGGCCGCCAGGTAACGGGCGACGCCTTCCGCCGTCGCCGGCAGGAAGCCTCCCCACTGCACCTCGAAATGCTCGATGGCCGCTCGATAGCTGCGGCGTGTGTTGTCGCGGGTGGCCGCTTGTAGATAACGATCCAGTTCACTCATGGCGCCTTGACTCCAGCAAGTACAGGGCAAAATCGGCAGGAAAACCCGATGCAGGTCGCTGAGATTGGATAATACTAAAATATCCACTGTCATGATCCTGCTATCTGGCATGCAAATTCATATGTACAATTACCTAAATTACATACCACGTAACACAGTACTAAATCGTTGGAGGCAAGATGGCTCGCGGAGGCATAAACAAAGCGGTGGTGAAAAAGGCGCGCCAGGCGATCCTTGCCCGCGGCGGGCACCCCAGCATCGATGCAGTACGTATAGAAATGGGCAATACCGGCTCGAAAACCACCATCCACCGCTACTTGAAAGAGCTGGATGACGGCGCCGGACAACGGGATTCCGGCCCGGTACCGCTGGACGAAGAGCTCGCGGAGCTGGTCAGGCGCCTCGCCCGGCGTCTTTCGGAGCAGGCCCAGGAGCCACTGGAACAGGCCCTCGCCCACTTCCAGGAGCAGAAGCAGGCGCTGGAACAGCAACTGGAGGAAATGCGCCGCCACGAAGAGCGACTGCAGCAGCAAATACAGGACAAGGTCGCGGCACTGGCCAACGAAAGCGCCACGCTACACGACACCCGCAACATGCTGCAGGGCGAACGGACCCACAATGCCGAACTCGGCCAGGCCCTCAAGGATTACGACCTGCGCCTGGCCGACAAGGAACAGCAGATCCGTTCCCTGGAAGAAAAGCACCTGCATGCCCGCGACGCCCTGGAGCATTACCGCGCAGCCAGCAAGGAGCAGCGCGACCAGGAACTGCGTCGCCACGAGGGGCAAATGCAGCAAGTCCAGATGGAGTTGCGCCAGGCCCAGCAGAGCCTCCTGGTACGCCAGGATGAGATCACCCAGTTGCACCGCGACAACGAACGCCTGCTCGGCGAGCAACGCACCACTCTCAAGGCGCTCAAGCAGACCCAGGAAGCGCTGAGCCAGGGCAGCGCCCAGCAGGCGCAACTCAATGAGCAACTGGCCCGCCAGGGCAACGAAGGCACCCTGCTTCAGGAGCGCTTGCGCGTAGCTCTGGAAGAGATCCAGGCACTCAAGGAAAAGAATCGGCAACAAACCCGGGCGGGCAAGGAACTGGAAGCACGCGTCACCAAGGCCGAAACCAGCCTGGAGGCGCTGCGCCTGGCTGCCGACAAGGCCCAGCCAGGCCCAGCAAAGGACGCCTGATCAGCCGACGACCGGGGTCCGCATGGTGACGAACTCTTCAGCGGCGGTCGGATGCACGCCGATGGTTTCGTCGAAGTCACGCTTGGTCGCCCCGGCCTTCAGTGCAATGGCCAGGCCCTGGACGATCTCACCTGCGTCCGGGCCGACCATGTGGCAACCCAGCACCTTGTCGGTCTCGGCATCCACCACCAGCTTCATCAGGGTGCGCTCCTGACAGTCGGTCAGGGTCAGCTTCATCGGCCGGAAACGGCTTTCGAAAATCTGCACCTGGTGCCCGGCCTCGCGCGCTTGCTCTTCAGTGAGACCGACGGTGCCGATGTTCGGCAGGCTGAACACGGCAGTAGGAATCATCCGGTAATCCACCGGGCGATACTGCTCGGGCTGGAACAGGCGGCGCGCCACGGCCATGCCTTCGGCCAGGGCCACCGGGGTCAACTGCACCCGGCCGATCACATCGCCAATGGCCAGGATCGACGGCTCGCTGCTCTGATACAGATCGTCGACCTCGATGAAGCCGCGCTTGTCGAGCTTGACCGCGGTGTTCTCCAGGCCCAGGTTGTCGAGCATCGGCCGGCGCCCCGTGGCATAGAACACGCAGTCGGCCGCCAGCTTGCGACCATCCTTGAGGGTAACCTCGAGACTGCCGTCGGCTTGCTTGTCGATACGCTCGATGTCGGCATTGAACTGCAACCCCAAGCCGCGCTTGGTCAGCTCTTCCTGGAGGTGCTTGCGCACCGCGCCATCGAAGCCGCGCAGGAACAAGTCGCCGCGATACAACAACTGGGTATCCGCCCCCAGGCCATGGAAGATTCCGGCGAACTCCACCGCGATGTAGCCGCCACCCACCACCAGGATGCGCTTGGGCAGTTCCTTGAGATAGAAGGCTTCATTGGAGCTGATGGCATGCTCGCGCCCCGGGATGTCCGGAATCTGCGGCCAGCCGCCAGTGGCGATCAGGATGTGCCTGGCGGTATAGCGTTGGCCATTGACCTCCACCTGATGCGGATCGATCAACTTGGCGTGCCCTTCGTGCAGGGTCACGCCGCTGTTGACCAGCAAGTTGCGATAGATGCCGTTGAGGCGATGGATTTCCCGATCCTTGTTGCCGATCAGGGTCGCCCAGTCGAAATTCGCCGCACCAAGATCCCAGCCGAACCCGGAGGCCTGCTCGAAGTCTTCGGCGAAGTGGGCGCCGTACACCAACAGCTTCTTCGGCACGCAGCCGACGTTGACGCAGGTGCCTCCCAGGTAACGGCTCTCGGCCACCGCGACCTTCGCCCCGAAGCCTGCGGCAAAACGTGCGCAACGTACACCGCCGGAACCGGCGCCAATTACATACAGATCAAAATCGTAGGCCATTTCACTCTCCCAGGCAGGCTGACAAGCATAACCGCAGATGGCGAAGCGGTCAGCGCAGTGGATGGACATATGGGCGATAAATGAAAAAGCCACCCGCAGGTGGCTTTTCCAGAGAAAACCGTGCAGCGACTATCAGTAAGCCTTGCCGGTCTTGTAGAAGTTCTCGAAGCAGAAGTTGGTCGCTTCGATGTAGCCTTCGGCGCCACCGCAGTCAAAACGCTTGCCCTTGAACTTGTAGGCCATCACGCAACCGTTTTGCGCCTGCTTCATCAGGGCGTCGGTGATCTGGATCTCGCCACCCTTGCCTGGCTCGGTCTGCTCGATCAGGTCGAAGATATCCGGAGTCAGGATATAGCGGCCGATGATCGCCAGGTTCGATGGAGCATCCTCGGGCTTTGGCTTCTCGACCATGCTGTGAACGCGATAGATATCGTCGCGGATCATCTCGCCGGCGATCACGCCGTACTTGTTGGTTTCCTGTGGGTCGACTTCCTGGATGGCCACGATCGAGCAACGGAACTGCTTGTACAGCTTGACCATCTGGGTCAGCACGCCGTCGCCTTCGAGGTTGACGCACAGGTCGTCAGCCAGCACTACCGCGAAAGGTTCGTCACCGATCAGCGGGCGACCGGTGAGAATCGCATGGCCCAGGCCCTTCATTTCGGTCTGGCGGGTGTAGGAGAACGAGCACTCGTCCAGCAGCTTGCGAATACCGACCAGGTACTTCTCCTTGTCGGTGCCCTTGATCTGGTTTTCCAACTCGTAACTGATGTCGAAGTGGTCTTCGAGGGCGCGCTTGCCACGACCGGTCACGATGGAGATTTCATTCAACCCAGCATCCAGCGCTTCTTCAACGCCGTACTGGATCAGTGGCTTGTTCACCACCGGCAGCATTTCTTTGGGCATGGCCTTAGTCGCTGGCAGGAAGCGAGTACCGTAACCGGCTGCAGGGAACAAGCATTTCTTGATCATATGAGTCCTTAAATAAGGCTGTGCGTACGAGTTTCGGCGCAGTCTAATCAGGCGGCGAGCACCTTACAATGCCCCACACTGGCTAACCGCTGCCATCATAGAGAAATAAAGCGCCAGATAGTTCCGCAGCGTCCAGCGGATCGCTTGGAGCATGAGCCCAAAGGCTTGCAGTGCGCTGCTTCCAGCCCGACCAGCGAGAGCGTAGACAGCCTGCTTGCGGGCGATCCCGGGTAACATCCAAGCCCCTTTCGGATAACCGGTGATGGCACCAGGCATGATGCCTGCGGCACCGATCTCGCAACACCGCCTGCAAGCAGCTACAACAAGAGCAAGGCCAAGAGCGATCAGCAATTCCTGTACCGCCATGGCCATTAGCTATAGCATCGCCAACCGATGTTCCCACCCCCTTCAAGACGACGAAAAATCCATGAACAAACTGCTGGTAATCTCGGCGATCCTGGCCCTGGGCGGCTGCGCCACCGTGTCCGATACCTACCTGGCCAATGGCGAACAGGCTTTGAGCATAGACTGTTCCGGGGAAGCCGGATCCTGGGCCGGCTGCTATGAAAAGGCCGAGGCCTCCTGCGCCGGTACCGGCTATCGGATCATCGGTACGCAAGGCACTCCTGCCCCCAATGAAAGCGACAAGACCCTGGGCGTGGATGTCGGCAACTACAAGAGCCGCAGCGTGGTAGTGGTCTGCAAATAGCGAGGCCTAGATATGGATCTCGGCAAACTTGATCCCCAGGCCGCGAATGGTCTCGATCAAGTCGTCCAGGCGCGTGAAGGATTCCACCTCGTCGCTGTCATCCACCAGGAAATAGCTGCGCCCAGCGCTTTTCTTGAAAAACACGATCCACTCCCCGGAGTTGGCCGGGTTCTGGATTACATGGGTGGCAGAGATCAAGCCCTCTGCATGCTTTTCCCTGACGTGTTCCCGCTTCATGCTTTCTCCCAAAAAGACGATGCCGCCAAGGCGGGAGCCCGGGCGGCATCGGTGACGATAGACGACAGTTTATCGGATGCCTTGGCCGATCAGTACGCCTTCTACCGTTTGCCCATACAGATTCACCCCATCGTTGGCGTGAAACTTGACTCGGGTCTTCTCGATCGAGCCATCCACCAGGCGCGGATCCTGAGGCCGTTCATGGCTGTTGACGAAGGCCGCGACGTCCCACGCTTGCTCATCGCTCAGGCTGCCCCCCTTGCCCAAGGGCATGTTGTGCTTGATGAATGACGCCGCGGTATTGATCCGGTGCATCCCTGCTCCCCAGTTGTAGGAGTCCTTGCCCCAGAGCGGCGGCATCACGTAGCCCCCCCCTGATTTCTGCCCCTGGCCTTGCTCGCCATGGCAGACCGAGCACTGCGCCTGGTACACCGCGGCGCCACGCTTGAGGTCATACCCCTTGGCCGGCTGCGGCACGTCGGGATAACCACGGCCCGGCAGCTCGGTGCCCAACGGCGCCTTGCTCGCCAACCAATAGGCGTATACCGACAACGCGGTGATTTCCGGACTGTCCGCCGCCGGCGGCTGGCCACCGTTCATGCTGAACTGGAAGCAGCCCTGCAAGCGCTCGGCGAAGGTATTGACCTTGTCGTTTTTCTTGCGATAGGCGGGATACATCGGATAGGCGCCCCACAGCGGAGCGGAGTTGGCCAGGCGCCCCTGGTCGAGGTGACAGTTACTGCAGTTGAGGCCGTTGCCCACATACTTCGGCGCCAGGCGCTTGGTATCGACGAACAATGCATGCCCCTCGCGCACCAGCTTGCCGTAGGCGTTGTCCGGCAGTTCACTCTCGGCCGGTGCCTGGAAATACCGGGTGCTGGCGGATGCGCTCGGCGCCTGGATCTGCGACTGGTCTTCCATGGCGATCCCGGCCGCTTGCACCTGGGCCGCCAGCGCCGCCAGCACCGCCCCTGCAATCATTGGCTTCATGGACGTGCCTCCTTCTGGCTCAGGTTGGCGAAGTAGTCCGCCACCGCGGTGACTTCCTCGGCACTCAGGGACTTGGCGATATGCCCCATCAGGTCATTGGGGTCATTGTGCCGAGCACCCTCGCGCCAGGCGTTCAGCTGCGCCGCCAAATAGGTAGCAGGCTGCCCGGCCAGCGGTGGAAAAGCCTGGCCGACACCCGCACCCCCTGGGCCATGACAACTGACGCACTCGGGTACCTGGCGATCCCAGGCTCCGCGCAAGGCCAGGCGCTCGCCCACCCCGACCGCAGGCTGGGCGCGACTGGTAGCAGGGGTTTTCGAGGCAGGCATGGCAGCGAGGGTGGCGGTCACGGCGGAGATTTCATCTTCGGTCAGGGCCTTGGCCAGCGGTTGCATGACCGGGCTGGTACGAGCACCACTGCGAAAATCATGCAGTTGCTTGCTCAGGTACCCCGCCGGCAAGCCGGCCAGACGCGGAAAACCGGCTGGCCCCAGGCCCATCGCATCCGCACCATGACAGGCCATGCAGGCCGCGGCCCCCGGCTGGGAGCCGCCCTGGGTGAAGACTTTCTGCCCGTCCACGGCATGGGCAGATTGCACAAAAAGCAGCATCAGGCCACTCAATAGCATTCGATCCAGTGGGATCATATGAACTCCATTATTCTAGTTATATGCTTAGACTTACTTGATATAAGCAGCAGAATAGTAGGTCAATAGATCCACACCGACAACGCCCAATTACCCTCTACAGCCCGAAAAGCCGGGGTTGCCCGGTCTTTCCAGCAGGCAAAAAAAAGCCTGCCGGCTTCCTGTCGAGTAGCGCAGGAAACCTTGCAGGCGTGCCGTTACACGCCCTTCAACCGGAGATGCAGCGCTCCCCGGCCTTGAGCACATCCCCAGGACGCAACGGGTTGTTGGACATCTGCTCGTGCAGCTTGATGCTGCTACCACCAGAACGTTCATCGATATAGAAAATCGCCGCCGGGGCCGGCGACAGGCTTTGCGGGACTATCACTCGATAACCGCCGGACTTGTTCGCCTCAAGCTGCAAGGCACCACGGCTGTCGGCCAGCCTCGCGCTCAGGCACTTGGCGTACTCTTCGGGCTTTTTCCCGGAAATGACATTCAGGGTCGGTGGCGTCTGGTTGATATCCGAGACGGTGGAACAGCCACCGATTGCCAATGCCAGTACCCACACCCACCGCTTCATATGAAATCTCCAATGAAAAACCCTCCGACAGCCAGCACGCCATTTTTCTCCGGAGGCACGGCTTTATCGCCGATAAAAATCCAAATAACTGTTTTAAATTGTCAAAGCCCGACAGCGGGGCCGGATAATAAACCCTTCAGCCTGATAAACTGCAGCACTGCCCACGCAAACGTTTTTTGCTTTAGCCGCAATCGGCTTCCTGGAGTCCCCCCTACATGAAATTCATCCATCAGCGCGAGCACCTCAACGAGGACGACATCGTCGTCATCGAATGCTCCCAGACCTGCAACATCCGCCTGATGAACGACGCCAACTTCCGCAGCTTCAAGAACGGCGGCCGGCACACCTATCACGGCGGCGCCTTCGACAAGTTCCCGGCGAAGATCACCGCCCCCAGCACCGGCTTCTGGAACATCACCATCGACACCGTTTCCCGGCGCGCCATCAGCGTGACCCGCAAGCCGAACCTGACTCACTCGATCCGCATCATCCGCCGCTCCACTTCGAAATTGCGCTAGGTAGCGCTTTCCCCTCCTTGTGACAAACAGGTAGCCCCGTGCCCAACACCACCAAATACGTCATCAAGTACAAGCTAAACGGCGAGCGTCGCTTCGAATTCGCCCAGCTCGAAACCGGTACCGCCGAAGAAGCACTGACCGCCCTGCTGGCCCTGCACGGCCAGAGCGACGACGTCATCAGCGATGTCAGCGTGAGCAAGGCCCTGTAATCGGATTCAAGCGCAAGCAGCGGAGTGCCCGCCACTTCTCGGGGCCGCAGAATGACTGCAGTCCGCCTTCTGTCCAGGAAACTTGCGCCATGACCGTCTCCCCCCTGCCCCATCGCCTGCAACGACTGGACTGGGCCTGCATCGACCAGGCCCTCGACCAGGACGGCTGCGCCCGTCTCCAAGGGCTGCTGAACGTCGATGAATGCCAGGCCCTGAGCGAACTCTACCCCCACAGCGAGCTGTTTCGCTCCAAGGTGCTCATGGCCCGCCATGGCTTCGGGCTCGGCCAGTACCAGTACTTTCGCTATCCGCTGCCCGAGCTGGTAGCCCAGTTGCGCCAGCAGCTGTATCCACGCTTGGTGGCGATCGCCAACCGCTGGAACCTGGCCATGGGCATCGACACCCACTACCCCGAACAGCACCCGCAGTTCCTGCAGCGCTGCCATGAGGCTGGGCAGCAACGCCCCACGCCGCTGTTGCTGCAATACACCACCGGGGACTACAACTGCCTGCACCAGGACCTCTACGGCGAACATGTCTTTCCCTTGCAGGTGGTGTTCTTGCTGTCCCAACCCGAAAAGGACTTCACAGGTGGCGAACTGGTGCTCACCGAACAGCGTCCACGCATGCAATCGCGCCCCCAGGTCATTGGTCTGAAGCAGGGTGATGGGCTGGTATTCGCCGTGCATCATCGACCGGTCAAGGGCTCTCGCGGCCATTACCGGGTGACCATGCGCCATGGCGTCAGCCGTGTGCACAGCGGCCAACGCCATACTCTGGGAGTTATTTTCCACGATGCGCTCTAGCGATACCGCCCCTGGCAACCTCGGCCTGTTCAGCGAGGAAGAACTGCAGCAGCCCCCACGCATGGAGCATCTGGGGCCACAATCCCTGGCGCTGCGCGGGTTTGCCTTGCCCTGGATCGAACGCCTGCTGCCGGCACTGGAGCAAGTGCTGGCGCAGGCGCCCTTTCGCCAGATGCTCACCCCCGGCGGCTTCACCATGTCGGTGGGCCTGAGCAGTTGCGGGCAACTGGGCTGGACCACCGACTTGACTGGCTACCGCTATAGCGCCACCGACCCGCAGAATGGGTATCCATGGCCGAGGATGCCCGAAGTCTTCCGCCAACTGGCCGTGGCGGCAGCGCACGCCGCAGGCTTCGCCGACTTCACCCCCGACTCCTGCCTGATCAACTGCTACCGTCCCGGGGCAAAGATGTCCCTGCACCAGGATAAGAACGAGCACGACTACAGCGCGCCCATCGTCTCCCTGTCCCTGGGCCTGCCGGCGGTCTTTCTGTTCGGCGGCTTGCAACGCAGCGATCGCAGCCTGCGGGTGCCCTTGCTGCACGGCGACGTGGTGGTCTGGGGCGGCGTGGATCGCCTGCGCTATCACGGCGTACTCCCCGTGAAGGATGGCAGCCATCCCTTGCTCGGCCAGCAACGGATCAACCTGACATTTCGCCAAGCCGGCCCGACCCTGGAATTAGACCGCAAGCGACGGAGTGCCGAGCAAGGGGGACAAGGTTAAGCTGGCCACCATTCCCAGCCGAGAACCGACCATGAATGCTCCGTCGCGCAAACAGCGCATCGAACAGGACCCCCGCTGGCAGGCCGTGCTCAACCGCGACGCCAGCGCCGACGACCGCTTCGTCTATGCCGTCAGGACCACCGGCGTGTATTGCCGGCCCAGCAGCCTGTCACGCCTGCCGAAGGCGGAAAACGTCGAGTTCTTCGACAATGCCGAGCAAGCCGAGGCCGCAGGCTATCGCCCGAGCAAGCGCCAGGCCGGCGACCAGACCCAGCTCGCGGCGCGCTATGGTGCGCTGGTGGCGGCGGCCTGCCGGCAGATCGAGAGCGCCGAGTCGGCGCCCAGCCTGGAGCAACTGGCACAGCAGGCGGGAATGAGCAGCTACCACTTCCACCGGGTCTTCAAGGCGGTCACCGGCTTGACCCCGCGGGGCTATGCCAATGCGCAGCGCTCGCGCAAGGTCCGCTCGCATTTGCAGCAGGGTCAATCAGTGACCGATGCCCTGTACGACGCCGGCTTCAATTCCAACAGCCGCTTCTACGAGGCGGCGGACCAGGTCCTGGGCATGAAACCCAGCGACTATCGCGCCGGCGGCTCCAACCGCGATATCCGCTTCGCCGTGGGCCAGTGCTCGCTGGGAGCGATCCTGGTGGCCCAAAGCGAGCGCGGAGTCTGCGCCATTCTCCTGGGAGACGATCCCGAGCGGTTGGTGCAGGAACTGCAGGACAAATTTCCCCGGGCCAACCTGATCGGCGCCGACCAGCAGTTCGAGCAACTGGTAGCCCAGGTGGTGGGCTTCATCGAGGCACCGGCCATCGGCCTGAACCTGCCCCTGGACCTGCGCGGCACCGCTTTCCAGGAGCGGGTCTGGCAGGCCCTGAGAACCATCCCGGCCGGCAGCACCGCCAGCTATTCCGAGATCGCCCAACGCATCGGCGCCCCGCGCTCGTACCGGGCAGTGGCCCAGGCTTGTGGCGCCAACAGCCTGGCAGTGGCGATTCCCTGCCACCGCGTGGTGCGCAGCGACGGCGACCTCTCGGGCTATCGCTGGGGTGTGGAACGCAAGCGTCAGTTGCTGGAGCGAGAAAGCTCGCCCGAGGCATGAACGCCGATATAGATCGCCACCGAGTCGGCGCTGGTATAGACCTCGAAGTCGGTGGCATAGGCGCGGCGCACCTGGGGGTTGTCCTGGAAGTACGCCCAGATGAATCCCCAGGCCTGGATCACGCACTCCGGCATTTCCCCCTTGGCGCTGAACACCAGGTAATCCCCTCCCTGGATATCCACCATCGGATAATCGGCGCAGGCCGCGTCCAGCGCCACGCCGGCGGTCACGTCGAAATACCCCGAGGCATCGGACTCGTAGTTGGAATACACCCCGTAGACGAAGGAATCCATTTGCCTTGGGGCAATCTTGTCGTACAGGTTCTCGACGTAGAAACGCTGCCACATCGGACCGATCCGCGCGGTATCCGCCTGTTGCTCCAGGGTGTTGAGGGTACGCACTTGCAATCCCGCCACCCTGAAAGGCAGCACTTCCCGCAGTTTTACTTCCATGGTCGGCCTTCCTTAACGAAACGATGAGTGGAAAATCCCGGCGCAGTCTAGCGCCTGGAAGCGACCGCAGACAGCCTGCCCGGTATCACCCGGCACGGCCGATCCACCGCGGCTTTCATGCAAGCCGGGCAAAACTCAGCTGGCCTTGGGCCGCTTTCTCCTGTTAAAAAACGCCGCAGCATCGTCTGAATCCGCCGCTGGAGAACCACTTCAAATGAGCCCATGGACCGATACTCGCCTGCTGGACCTGCTGGGAATCGAACTGCCGATCATTCAAGCGCCCATGGCCGGCCCCGCCGGTTCCGCCATGGTGATCGGCGCCTCCCGCGCCGGCGCCCTGGGCTCGCTGCCCTGCGCCATGCTCAGCCCCGAGCAGATCCGCCAGGAAGTACAGGTGATTCGTTGCGCCACGCACCATCCGTTGAATCTCAACTTCTTCTGCCACCAGGTGCAGGCCGTCGACAGCGAGCGCGAAAGCCGCTGGAAGAACGCCCTGGAACCCTACTATCGCGAACTGGGAGTCGACTTCGACGCACCGACACCGGTCAGCGATCGTGCCCCCTTCGATGAAACCGGTTGCCAGTTGGTGGAAGAACTGCGGCCCGAGGTCGTGAGCTTCCATTTCGGCCTGCCGGAGCCGGCGTTGCTGGCGCGGATCAAGGCCACTGGTGCGAAGATCCTGTCCTCGGCCACCACCGTCGACGAAGCCCTGTGGCTGGAAGCTCGTGGTTGCGACGCGATCATCGCCATGGGGTACGAAGCCGGCGGGCACCGGGCGATCTTCCTCAGCGACAGCCTGGATACCCAGGTCGGCACCATGGCCCTGGTGCCGCAGATCGTCGATGCCGTGAAGGTGCCGGTGATCGCCGCCGGCGGCATCGGTGATGCCCGGGGCATCGTCGCGGCACTGGCGCTGGGCGCCTCGGCCGTACAACTGGGCACCGCCTACCTGTTCACTCCGGAAGCCAAGGTCAGCGCCTCCCACCACAAGGCGCTGCGCACCGCCAAGGAAAGCCAGACCGCGCTGACCAACCTGTTCACTGGCCGCCCGGCGCGGGGCATCGTCAACCGCGTGATGCGTGAACTCGGCCCGATCAGCCCGCTGGCACCGGCCTTTCCCCGGGCCGGTGGCGCACTGCTGCCGCTGCGGGCAAAAGGCGAGGCGCAATTCGCCAACCTGTGGTCCGGACAAGCATTGCGCCTGGGCGTGGAGCTGCCGGCCTACGAGCTGACCCTGCGCCTGGCCGAACAGACCCTGGCACGACTGCGCAGGCATTGATGCCTGGTGGCCGTGATCGGGTCGCGGCCACCGCTTGCCGCACCCTGGGCGCAGTTCCGTTCGTCGGCAATTCGCTATATATTTCGCTATACAGCGATTTCTCCTCGCCTTGGTGCAGCCCTTGCATTCCCGCCCGTCACTGCCCAACGCTTCCTTTTCCCCTCAATGGAGCTGTTCGATGAACCTTCGCGTCCCAGGTTTCGCCCCGACTTGCCTCGCTACCCTGCTTGCCCTGTTCGCCTTCGGTTCGGTCCAGGCCGCCGAGGTCCAGGTGGCGGTCGCCGCCAACTTCACCGCCCCGATCCAGGCCATCGCCAGCGACTTCGAGAAAGACACCGGACACAAGCTGGTAGCCGCCTATGGCGCCACCGGGCAGTTCTATACCCAGATCAAGAACGGCGCGCCCTTCGAGGTCTTCCTCGCCGCCGATGACAGCACCCCTGAAAAGCTCGAGAGCGAAGGCGACATCGTCAAGGGCTCGCGCTTCACCTACGCCGTCGGCACGCTGGCCCTGTGGTCGGCCAAGGATGGTTACGTCGACGGCAAGGGCCAGGTGCTCAAGGACAACCAGTACCAGCACCTGTCCATCGCCAACCCCAAGGCCGCACCCTACGGCCTGGCCGCGACCCAGGTGCTGGCCAAGCTGGGCCTGACCGACAAGGTCAAGGGCAAGATCGTCGAAGGCCAGAACATCACCCAGGCCTATCAGTTCGTTTCCACCGGCAACGCCGAACTGGGTTTCGTCGCCCTGTCGCAGATCTACAAGGATGGCAAGGTCACCGGCGGCTCGGCGTGGATCGTGCCTGGCGACATGCATGACCCGATCAAGCAGGATGCAGTGATCCTCAACAAGGGCAAAGACAACCCTGCGGCCAAGGCCCTGGTGGACTACCTCAAGGGTCCGAAGGCCGCGGCGATCATCAAGTCCTATGGCTACCAGCTATAAATGAACCTCTCGAGTGCCGATTTCTCCGCGATCTGGCTGACCCTGAAACTGGCGTCCCTGACCACCCTCATCCTGCTGGTGGTCGGCACTCCGATTGCCCTGTGGCTGTCGCGCACCCGCTCCTGGCTGCGCGGTCCCATCGGCGCCGTGGTGGCCCTGCCGCTGGTGCTGCCACCCACGGTGATCGGTTTCTACCTGCTCCTGGCCCTGGGACCCAACGGGTTCTTCGGCCAGCTCACCCAATCCCTCGGGCTGGGCACCCTGACCTTCAGTTTCAGTGGGCTGGTGCTGGGCTCGGTGATCTACTCCATGCCTTTCGTGGTGCAACCTTTGCAAAACGCCTTCTCGGCCATCGGCAGCCGGCCCCTGGAAGTGGCCGCGACCTTGCGCGCCAACCCCTGGGACACCTTTTTCACGGTGATCCTGCCCCTGGCCCGGCCGGGCTTCATCACTGCCGCGATCCTCGGGTTTGCCCACACCGTCGGCGAGTTCGGTGTGGTGCTGATGATCGGCGGCAACATCCCCGCGAAGACCCGGGTGGTGTCGGTGCAGATCTACGATCATGTCGAGGCCATGGAATACGCCCAGGCCCACTGGCTGGCCGGGGCGATGCTGGTGTTCTCGTTCCTGGTGCTGCTGGTCTTGTACTCCAGCCGCAAGACCCGGGCTGGCTGGAGCTGACGGCATGAGCATCCAACTGCAACTGCAAGTGGGCTATGGCGCCTTCGCCCTGGATCTTGACCTGCAATTACCCGGGCGCGGGGTGACGGCGCTGTTCGGCCATTCGGGCTCCGGCAAGACCACCTGCCTGCGCTGCATCGCCGGCCTGGAGAAAACCGGGCGCGGGCGCATCCAGATCAACGACGAACTCTGGCAGGACAGCCAGCGCAAGCTGTTCGTCCCCCCCCACAAGCGCTCCCTGGGCTACGTGTTCCAGGAAGCCAGCCTGTTCCCCCACCTGTCGGTGCAGGCCAACCTGGAGTTCGGCCTGCGCCGTATTCCCAGGCAGCAGCGCCGGGTCGACATGGCCCAGGCCACCGAACTCCTGGGGATCGGCCACCTGCTACAGCGCCATCCGCAGCACCTGTCCGGCGGTGAACGCCAGCGCATCGGCATCGCCCGGGCCCTGCTCACCAGCCCACGGTTGCTGCTGATGGACGAACCCCTGGCGGCCCTGGACTCCAAGCGCAAGAACGAGATCCTGCCCTACCTGGAACGCCTGCATGACGAGCTGGATATCCCGGTGCTCTACGTCAGCCATTCCCAGGATGAAGTGGCGCGCCTGGCCGATCATATCGTCCTGCTCAGCGAGGGTAGGGCCCTGGCCAGCGGCCCGGTGGGCGACACACTGGCGCGCCTGGACCTGCCCCTGGCCCTGGGCGACGACGCCGGCGTGGTGGTCCAGGGCCAGGTCAGCGCCTACGACCCGGCCTACCAGCTGCTGAGCCTGCAACTGCCCGGCAGCCAGCTGCTGGTGCGCGTGGCCCATGAACCCGTGGCGCCGGGCCGGAGCCTGCGCTTCAAGGTCCAGGCCCGGGACGTCAGCCTGAGCCTGCAGGCCAGCGAGCACAGCAGCATCCTCAATCGCCTGCCGGTCACCGTCAGCGAGGAAATCCCGGCCGACAACACCGCCCATGTACTGGTGCGCCTGGACGCCATGGGCACGCCCTTGCTCGCGCGCATCACCCGCTTCTCCCGGGACCAGCTCGGCCTGCATCCCGGGCAACGACTCTGGGCCCAGATCAAGGCCGTGGCCGTCCTGGCATAGGGGCTTGGCAGGCCGTTGAAAAACTACCTGCGTTGCCATCGCTGCGTTGAAAACAGGCGGGTGCGCCAGCCCGGTCAAAATGCTCATTTACCACTTGTAATCTGCGCCTTTTTTGCCTGTTTGCGCCTTGCGCTGGCTGCCTCGCCTACGTTTTTCAACGGCCTGTTAGAAATCCGGCACCCCGGGGCGGCGGCGCGGTCCATTCCCTATCGGCCCGCCGCTCGAAGGATCCGCTGCCATGCCCGTTACCCCGGACACTCCCGACCTGCCCCCAGACCTGCACTACACCGACGACCGCCAGCCCGGGATCAGCCGGCGCAAGCTGCGAGGCAAGTTCGCCTATTACCAAGCCCAGGGCCAGCGCATCACCGACGTAGCCGAGATCCAGCGGATCAACGCCCTGGCGATCCCGCCGGCCTACGTCCAGGTATGGATCTGCGCCGACCCCAAGGGCCACTTGCAGGCCACCGGGCGTGATGCCCGCGGGCGCAAGCAGTATCGTTACCACCCACGTTGGCGCGAGGTGCGCGACAGCGACAAGTACGCCCGGCTGTTGCAGTTCGGCAATGCCCTGCCCCGGCTGCGCCGCCAGCTGCAGGCGCAACTGGCCAGTCCCGGGTTCAGCCGCGACAAGGTCCTGGCCACGGTCATCACCTTGCTCGATGAAAGCCTGATCCGGGTCGGCAACAGCCAGTACGCCAGGGACAATCGCTCCTACGGGCTGACTACCCTGCGTAACCGCCATGTCCAGGTCAACGGCAATGCCATTCACTTCCAGTTTCGTGGCAAGAGCGGCGTCGAGCACCAGATCACGGTCCGGGACCCGCGCCTGGCACGAGTGGTCAAGCGCTGCCGGGAGTTGCCCGGCCAGCAGCTGTTCCAGTACCTGGACGAAGACGGCCAGCGGCACTCGGTGAGTTCGTCGGATATCAATCTGCACCTGCAGCAACTGACCGGGATGAGCTTCACCGCCAAGGACTACCGCACCTGGGCCGGTAGCGCTCTGGCCCTGGCGCTGCTGCGGCGCCTGCCATGGCAGCCGGACTCGGAAGCCAGGAAACACCTGGTGGCCACCGTCAAGCAAGTGGCCTGCGAACTGGGCAATACCCCGGCGGTCTGCCGCAAGTGCTACATCCATCCGGCGCTGCTGGAGGGTTTCGCCCAAGGTGAACTGGCCCGCTTGCCACGCTCGCGCAAACGCCAGGGCCTGAAAGCCGAGGAAGCCGCCCTGGCACGCTTTCTCCGAGACCTTGGGCAGCCCAAGCCGCCGGCTTGAATACAAAACCCATACATTTAAGGCTTGGCAGCCGGAATCTTCCGGCGCTAGGCTACGCACCTTCCTAGCCGTCCAAGGGCGATTGCCAACGTGAACAACTAAGCCTTCCAGAAATGTATCCGCGACGAGCCCTTCCATGCTCGTTGGCCTGTTTGCGCATTTTCCGGAGGTGCTGATGACTCACGTCACCCGGCTGCCCGCACTGGTTTCCCTGAACCAGCTGACTTACCAATTCGCCAATGGCGAAACCCTGCTTGACGCCCTGAACCTGACTTTCGATCGCCAGCCAACGGCCATCGTCGGGCGTAACGGCATGGGCAAATCCCTGCTGCTGCGCTTGATCGCCGGCCAATTGCAACCCACTTCCGGCAGCATCCAGCGCAATGCCCACCTGGCCTACGTGCCCCAGGACCCGCGGCCCGAACCTGGGCAGAGCGTGGCCCAGGTCGCCGGGCTCGCCGAGGCGCTGGGCGCGCTGGAGCGCTTGGCGGCCGGCACCGCCAGCCTGGAAGACCTGCAACAGGTGGAGGAGCGCTGGGACCTGGCCGAACGCCTGCGCCAGGCCCTGGACGCTGCCGGCCTGCCGGAGGTCGGGCCGGACGATCCGGCCGCAGTCCTCAGTGGCGGGCAACTGGCCCGGGTGGTGCTGGTCGGCGCCCTGCTCAGCGCCGCCGAGTTGCTGTTGCTCGACGAGCCCAGCAACCACCTGGATCGCAGCGGCCGGCGCTGGCTCAGCGAGCAATTGCAGCAATGGCGTGGCGGGCTGATCCTGGTCAGCCACGACCGCCAGTTGCTGATGCAGGTGCAGCGTATCGTCGAGCTCAGCCCCCACGGGGTACAGGTCTACGGCGGCAACTACGAGCTGTTCCAGGCCCAGCGCGAGGCGCAGCATGAAGCGGCCCAGGCGGCCCTGGAACATGCGCGGACCCAGCGCAGTCGCGAGCACAAGCGCCTGCAACGGGAGCACGACACCATCCAGCGCCACGCCGCGGCATCGCGCCGGTACGCCAAGACCGCCAATGTCTCGGGTTTCGAACGGGCCAAGATGCTCGGCGCCGCCCGGGACATCATGGGCAAGGTGCGCCACACCCACCAAGGGCACAAGGACAACCTGGATGACCAGGTGCGCGAGGCCTTTGCCCGCGTCGGCCCGGAACAGCCGACGCTGCTGACCTTGCCCGCCACCACCCTGCCGGCGGGCCAGAGCGTGTTCAACCTGCAACAGGCACAGCTGCCCTGGCTGGATAGCCGCGCGCCATCGTCCTTCCTGACCTGCAATGTCAGCGGGCCGGCACGCATCGCTCTGGTCGGCCCCAATGGCTGTGGCAAATCCACCTTGCTGAAGATGCTCGCCGGCCAGTTGCAACCCGTGAGCGGCGAATGTCGGGTGGCAGTGGCCAGCGCCTACCTGGACCAGCACCTGGCGCAGCTGGACCCTGGAAACTCCCTGCTGGAGCAGTTGGCCAGCGTCACCTTGCCTCTGGAAGAGAGCGCCCTGCGCACTCGCCTGGCGCGCCTGCAACTGGACGCCCAGCGGGTGCAGCAACCCTGTGCCTTGCTCAGTGGTGGGGAACGCCTGAAAGCCGCGCTGGCGCTGGCGCTGTGGAATGGCAACCCGGCACGCCTGCTGTTGCTCGACGAACCGACCAACCATCTGGACCTGGAGTCGGTGCAAGCCTTCGAACGGGCCCTGCGGGACTTCCCCGGAGCCATGGTGGTGGCCTCCCATGACCAGGACTTTCTCCAGGCCCTGGCCGTGACCCATACCCTGCAATGGTCGGCCCAAGGCTGGCAGCTCCAGGAGCACCAAGCATGAGTTCACGCGTTACAGGCAGTGCGCGACTTCGTGCTAGATTCGCGTCCTCTCATCCAGTGACAGGGAGCGTCAACCCATGCAGTTCGGCTACACCATCATCTATGTTCCGCAGGTGGAAGACTCCTTGCGGTTCTTCGAGCAAGCCTTCGGCTTCAAGCGCCGCTTCCTCCACGAGTCCGGCACCTACGGGGAACTGGAGACCGGCAGCACCGCCCTGGCCTTCGCCGACCACCAGTTGGCGCAGATGAACTTCCAGGACGGCCACGTCGCCGCCCATAGCTCACGGCAACCCCTGGGCATGGAGCTGGGCCTGGTCACCGAGGATGTCCAGGCGGCCCACGCCAAGGCCCTGGAACACGGTGCGCGGGAACTGGCCGCACCCATCACCAAGCCTTGGGGGCAGACGGTGTCCTACGTCCGTTGCCCGGATGGCACCCTGGTGGAATTGTGCACCCCGATCGGATGAGCCTCGCCGACTCGCCGCCGGTTACTTGAGCTTGACCGCAGTGCCGGTGGCGAAGACCACCACCATGCCGCCGCGACCTGAAGGCATGCTGATCTCGAAATCCACACCGACCACGGCATCGGCATCCAGCCGACGCGCGCGATCCTTGATCTCGTCAGTGGCCTGGACCCGGGCCTCGCGCAAGGCACGTTCGAGGGTCTGGGAGCGCCCACCGAAGAAGTCGCGCATGCCGGCGAACAGGTCGCGGACCACGTTGATGCCCTGGACGGATTCCGAGCTGACGATATCCAGGTAAGCGGCGATTTCGCGGCCTTCGATCTGGGCGGTGGTGGTGACGATCATGGGTTTCTCCCTTAAGCGAACAACCCGTCCCGATACCCCGGGACGGCAACGCCGGCGATGGTACCAGAGCAGGCAGCCGGCACCAGGAACCACAACCCCGCTCGATGGCGGGGCTGTGGCTCAGGGTCTCAGGGGACGTTCTTCATCCAGCTCCGACAGGCTCTTGCCGTCGTCCGGATGCTTCCAGGTCTGGGGTGGCGGCTCCCAGTGCTCGACCTCGGGCTCCTCCACCTCCTCGTTGCTTTCGTGCTCGCCAGGGCGTTGCTGTTGCAGTGCCATGCCCACCTCTCTTCCTGAAGGGATTTGTGCTTCGCTTCTTGAGGTTAGAACAGTTACCGCAGCAGCCGGCCATTTGCCGACCAAATACGAAGCGGGGCCTGGATGAAACTTCTTTCATCCAGGCCCCGGCTCGGTCTCGGTATAGTCGCCTTGCTCATTCAAGCAACTAAGGTATTGGCCCGCGCTCTCCCGCGGGCATTTTTTTGCCTCCCGAACACCCCTTACTGAGGGTCCAGTTCCTGGCAGTCCTTGAGCAGGACCTGCTCCTTGGCAGTGTGATCGGCCTCCAGGAACGACAGCACGGCGCCCTTGCCCTTGGTATGCCAGCGGAAGCTGTTCTGCTCGTCGTCCGCCACATACAGGGCCCCGGAAGCCGAGCGTGCGATGTGCATCGGAATCAGTTGGTCCTTGTAGTAGAGGGTGGCGAAGGAAGTACCGTTGTCGATGTTCAAGTAGGCCGCGTCGATACGCACCTTGCCTTCGCACTGGTAGCGAGCGACCTGGCTCTGATAGGAGGGCTCTGCAACCTGTGGCTGCGCGGCGTGGGCCAGCATCGGCAGGGTCGAGGCCAGAACAGCGGCGCAGAGCGGTGCAAGACGGTTCTTCATGGTGTTTCCCCCAGACAGATAAAGACGTCCCATGGGACTGGCAGGACCGTTGTTAGTTCAGCCCATGGACCGCCCTAGAACAACTCATCCAGCTGTTCGAAGTATTCACGCCGGGCAGGCTGGTCGGGCAGCGGCAGGCCGGCCAGGAACTCATCGGCAAGCTGCGGGCCGAGCTGTTCGCGCAGGTCACGGTGGACGAAGGCGATATCCAGCCAAGGATCGGCCAGGCCGCCGCGCCCGAGATCGATGAAATGCAGTTCACCGCGCTGATCGACGAAGACATTGCTGTCGCCCAGGTCGCCATGGGAGAACAGCCGCTCTTCCCGGGGCCTGTTGCCATGCAAACGATCCCGTAGATCCTCGGCGCTGGTCAGGCCCGCCCATTGCCCGAGATCATGCTCCGCAGCACACAGTCCGTTGGCCAGCAGGTAGTCCAGCTCCGCGAGGCGCACCGCGATACCCGAATCCAATGGACAATCCATCACCGGCACCGCCTGTACCTGGCGCAATGCCTGTACGAACAGCTCCAGCACCACCGTTGGCTCGCCGAGCCACTCGGACAGCGGCACTCCAGGCACTTGGCGGGTGATCATGAACTCGTGCCCAGGGTCCTGCGCCACCAGTACCAGCTCGGGGACCTTCAGCCGCCCGGCCAGCCAGTCCAGGACCCGAGCCTCGCGCAATACGCTGTAGGTGGTGGGCGCGAAGATCGCCGGTGACGACTTGAGGAAAAACACTTCCCCCGAACGATGAAAGCTCTGCACCCGACAGGGCGACTCGCCTACGGTATCGGGCACCAGCTGAGCATCGCCGATGAACCGGACAATGCTGGACGGCAGTTTCATCGACATGGCGGCTTACTCATCTAGTGCAGGCCTGGACTTGGGTGGCGCCATGGAACCGCTCCGGTCATGGGGCATCAGTTCCAGGTAATCGGCAAGATCGCTCGGCACCAGTGGCTTGAGCATGATAGACACTTGATGGCGCAACAGACCCAGCTCGATATCGTCCCGGGTTCGCACCTGGGCGTAGCCGCATCGCCTCCAGAAGCCCTGGGCCCGCAGGTTGTCCTGCACCACCACCAGCCGTAGCCAGCGCGCGCCCTGTTCACCAGCCCAGCTTTCGAGCTGTTCATGCAGTTGCCCGGCGATGCCGCCGCCCTGGTGGGAGCTCGCCACCATGAACAAGCCGATATGCCATACCCCCTGGGCCAGCAGATCGCTGACCAGGCTGGCAAAAGCCACCAGCTCGCCCTGATCGTCGAAATAACCGATCTTCCATTTGCGGGTAAAACTCCAGCCTTCGGGCAGGCTGTCCTGGATCTCGTTGCGGGCTTCGTCCGGCTGCGGCGCGCAACCATGCACCAGATGGAAGTAGCCTGGGTTGGCGACAAAGAACCGCTGCAGCACGGCTTCGTCGGCCAGGGTGATTTCCCTGGCGTCCAGGCCCGTCGATGCCGCCAGGGGCAGTGGTGCTTGCAACATGTTCCGGCTCCGTCCCGCATGATCCAAGTGTGGTTTGCGGGCCGATCCTAGCCTGCGCGACAGTCCGGCAACAGGCTCTATTTGTTGGAAAACTGTACCGATCGCCCCGCCTGCGACGCCCTGCGGGTTTGTTATCATCGATCCGCCTTGAGCGCCCTGCCCCTACCCCCACCCGTGGATTTTCCCGATGTCCGATCCCTTGTCCTCTCCAGGCTACCAGCGGCTACTGGCGCTGCAGCAGCGCATTCATCAGTTCACTCGAGAGCAGGCCGCCGAGCGCGACGACGATCCCGATGACTTCACCACGCCGCTGTGGACCAGCGACTACAACTACCTGGCCCTGGCGCCCATGCGCGGTGGCTTGCATGTGGAGTTCCATGGTGAGCTGTGGGACGAGCCCCTGGCCTGGACCCTGGAGTGCCTGGCCGAGCAGGCCGTGGCCAGCGTCATCAGTTCGTTGCTGTTCTGCGGCCCCGACACCGGCGCCAACGGCACCCGCGAATGGGAGTTCACTCCGTTGCTGGACAGCGCCGTGACCTTTACCCAGCTCAGGTCCCTGGCGATCAGCCCCACCGCCCCCGAGCACCACAACACCTCGCTGGTGCAAAAGGCCGGCAGCATGATGGCAGAGGCCGGAGAGATCGCCCGCTTCGTCGCCAAGGCGCCCTACCTCAGCGAACTGACCTTGCCCAACGCTCCCAATGGCGATTTCTTCCAGGTGGACCTGTCACACCTGGAACTGCTGCGCATTGGCGCTGGCTCCGACACCCAGGGCTTCATCGACAACCTGGCCGCAGCGAACAACTTGCCAGGCTTGTCCACCCTGGACTTCAGCGAATCCAGCGAGCTGCAACAGACCTGGGCGCAGCGGCGCGAGGCCGGTGTCGTCACCGCGTTTTCCAGCTACGAAAAGCTGTTCGCCAGCCCCGCCATGGACTCGCTGCGGATACTGCGGCTGCGCAACACCTGCCTGAGCCTTGCGCAACTGCAAGCCTTGCAACAGATGCGTGCCGCTTTGCAGTTCATGGTGATCCAGGCCACGACAGGCGGCTACGTGAGTCATTTCGCCCGCGAGGTATTTCCCTGGCGGCACCTGGTGCAGCCGGACCCAGGACAGCGCTGAAGCAAAACCAGCCAAAATAATCGTAGCCCCATGATTTATCGCGGTTTTTTTCGTGCCTCCAAAGCGCCGGAAGAAGCCTTTTTGGCGGTTTCGACCTTGCTTCACAAGGAGTGGATGTATATATTCCACACCCTGTTTCAAGCACTGGCTGGCGCAATGCCAACTCAAGACCCCAGTGCCGCGTTATCGCGCTACCGCCCGAATGGCGAAACTGGTAGACGCATGGGACTTAAAATCCCCCGCTCGTAAGGGCGTGCCGGTTCGATTCCGGCTTCGGGCACCATATAAATCAAGGGCTTGCGTGATTTCATCATGCAGGCCCTTGTTGTTTTTGCTCCGCAATTTTAAAGCGTGCTCCGCAATTCTCATTTCCGCGGTTTCCCGGAATTTGACGCTTTTTCATTGCCGCTGTTATTTCTGCAGGACTGTGGATGCTGGCCAGGTATGTGCATACCTTGCGCTTCAGTAAATCCGTCAAACCGGAACCGGTAGTTCTGTCCTGACGCTCTTGCTGCTGAATATCGACTGATGGAACTGTCAAATGAAGGCTGCGCCCCTAAAGCTCGTAGTACTTTTTTACATCGGCATCTGCTCAGCGTTCACCGATGGCACGCCGGCGACAAACGCCCTGCGCGGGCCAGCCGGTATCATTGCCGGAGAGTCTTTGCTCACGGCCAGAGCCAAGCTGCTCGAACATGATTGGAAGCCGACACGGATACACGCCACTGATCACTATGAATACAGCGGGGTGGAACGGGAGCTGGCTATGCACCATTTGTTCGAGGTCGATACCTGCTCTTTTGATAGCTCGCGTTGCATCCTGTTCTACTCAAGGAAAGGTGCCTGCCTTCGTGTCGACACCATTGGCGAGCGACTCAACGACATGACCGTTACGCACTGGGCAGACATGTGCCCTGGTGCGCCGGCATCAGGCAAGGGTGGCACGCAACAACCACGATAATGCTGCCTTGTTGATCAGTCAGCCCATTCCCGACACCCCAATACGGGCCAACTAGTACCCTCTGGCTGGCAAAGGCGGCCATCAGCGAAAGGCCCGGCGGGTAATGAGATAAACCGGGCATGCCTCGGTATTTTCTGTTGCGCAGTCCTCTGTTTTTCCACCACTCTCATTGCTCCGGCGCGCTGCCACCCCCTCCTTCACAGGCCATCCCGGGCACCGCCGAAGTACGCGGTTCGCTACGCGAGCGCAAGCCCGAGATGATCATCAGCACGATCGCCGGGACGATCACCAGGCTGGCCGAGAGCATCGCGCCCTTGAACCCGGCCACATCCAGGGCCTGCCCGCCAATGATCACGCCCACCCCGATCGCGCTGTTGAGCACTGCGGTATGGATCGCGGTCGCCGGCACCGTGTGCTCGCCGGCGACCCTCAGGACCCAGGTCTGCAAGCCGGTGAACAACGCCGAGATCGACACACCCCAGAGCACCAGCAGGCCGACCACCAGGACGACGCCCAGCCGCGGCCCATAGCCCCCCAGGATCACCAGGGCCAGGGCCATGCCGAGCAACGCCACCAGGATGAATGCCTTCAGGTAGCGATCGATGAACAGCGCGCTCAACAAATTGCCCAGGAAACCTGCGGCTCCAAAGGCGAACAGCAGCACCGCGATCATGTAGGAGGTGATGCCCGGTACCTGGCCAATGAACGGCTCGACGAAGGTATAGGCGCTAAAGTGGGCGGCCGCCGTCAGCCCGGTGATGACGTAGGTGATCAGCAGGTCCTTGCGGCGCAGGACCACGGCGAAACCGCCGCCCTCGACCAGCGAGGGAATACGCATGCTCGGCAGCACCAGGGCCATTGCCGCGGCGCTGGCGACACACATCAGGGCCAGGCAGGCGAACGCCGTGCGCCAGCCATCGTA
Source organism: Pseudomonas sp. FW507-12TSA (assembly GCF_058781435.1). NCBI lineage: Bacteria > Pseudomonadati > Pseudomonadota > Gammaproteobacteria > Pseudomonadales > Pseudomonadaceae > Pseudomonas > Pseudomonas sp. FW507-12TSA. The sequence continues at coordinate 3,427 of NZ_JBYSWT010000030.1, read as the reverse complement.
CTGGCCTACCAGATTGATCAACGGCACGCCCATGACGGTGGCGATGGTGATCCCGCCCAGCACGATCGAGGTGGCCAGGCCCATGCGCCGTGCCGGCGCTATGTGTGCGGCGGTGGCCGCCACGGTTGCCCAGAACACCCCGTGGGCCAGGGCTCCCACTGCCCGGGCGCCGAGCAGCATCGAGAATTCAGGGGATAACGCCGCCAGTGCGTTGGATACCGCCAGCACCAGCATCAACACGATCAGCAGCGTCTTGCGGGCGATCCAGCGGTTCAGCCAATTGGACGACAAACCGCTGGCGGCACCGATCCACGCGTACAGGGTCACGGTCAGGCCGACGGTGGACGGTACCTGGTCAAGATCGGCAGAAATCTGCGACAACATGCCGATGGGGGCGAACTCGGAAGTCACCATCGTGAACGAAGCCACGCACAGCACGCTGACTGCACACCATATTCGCAAGGCCGTGTCGACCATCGGTAATACCCACCCCTGTCTGCTACGCCCCTGAAAATATCCAGAGACATGATTATTCAGTTATACGATTCAGCTCTTCGAAGATAGCTTTTCATCGCCCAAGCAATGGCACTTTTTCCGCATTCCTCATCGGGTACCGAGCAACTGGAAGGATGCCAGGCCCGCCGCCGTCATCAGCAACGAGCCCACCACATGCAGTGCCACCGAGCCCAAGGCCCACAGCAACTTGCCCTCCTGGAGCAGGGATACAGTCTCAGCGGAAAAGGTCGAGAACGTGGTCAGCCCTCCACAGAAGCCGGTGATGATCAATAACCGCCATTCAGGGCTCAAGGAAGGAGATGCCGCGAGGAAAGCCAGGGCCAGGCCAATGATGTAGCCACCGACCATGTTCGCCACCACGGTCCCCGGGGGGATGGCCGCAAACAACAGATTGAGCTTGAGGCCCAGGAACCAGCGTAACCAGGCACCGGTCGACGCGCCCATGGCAATGACCAGGAGTGATTTCAGCATGCTGGGCAAACCTCCATCGAGGGGCATGGCCGATGGGGAAAGCGAGAGGTGATGCAAGAAGGGAGTGCTAGAGCAGTCGGTATCATGGTCCTGTCCTGGTTGAGGACAGGGGCAGGCACACCTACGCACCCTGTCCAGGGTTCACGTAGGCATCATCAGCACGAAGCGGTTCAAGGAGGAATGCCATCTCCGGGGGCAAATCCTAGCGCAGGAGAAATCGCAGCTTCAAGGATCACGTGCAAGTCCCCAAGGGAGTTCGCCCAGTACAGATGACCTCGCCATCCATGAACCGGTAAAGAGCCACAGATACTGGGCGAACGGCTAAACGCTATGCCCTCGCCATGGGATGTTCAACTGTCAACAATGATCGGGCAGGCAAGTCAGCCGACAGGGCTGCCGAAGCCGCCGGCGAAAGCTCGCCGCCCTGCTCGCAGCTCGGTGCGCAATTCGCCGATCAGGTTGGAAATATCCCGCACGCTGGTGAGCTGCGCGGTGGAAACGCCCGGGAGCAGCAAGTCCACCCGGCCAGATACCGCATCGTAGATCTTGATGGTCAGCGATCCGCCAGGATTGACATTGCAGGCGCAGGAAAGCGGCAGGAAGCCGGATTCCAATATGTGGCACAGCTCATGGGTCGAGAGCATGGCATCCTAGCCTACGTAGTGTTGATGGGAATTTTTCCGATCCAGCATAGGCGAGCATGCGCCTTGTGTATCGGAAAAAACACACCCCGGTGTTAACTGCATCGCAGTTCCTGAAAATGGCCGACCACGAACTAGCCGCCACTATTTTGCTGCTGACAGCCCTTAAGGTTTTCCTGGGCATGGTTTCGCCAACTGTGTATGTTCGCTCCATGGACCGACTTCTTCAGCCCTGCCGCCCAGCGATTATTACCATCCTCTAGAGGGTGGGCCAGCGGCTGTCCGAACCGCAATCAACCCGCCTCGGAGGCGGGATTCATGACCGCTCTTGCGAGGCTTCAAGCAAGGAGACGAAGCATGAACCCTCCATCCAACCCGGTCTTGCACCTGCTATGCGGCAAGATCGCCTCAGGTAAATCGACACTCGCCCGGCAACTGGCCCAGGCCCCTGGCTGCGTGCTGATCTGCGAGGACCTGTGGCTGGCCCGGTTGTATCCGCAGATGATCCATTGTCTTGCGGACTATCAACTCCACGCCCGACGCCTGGGCGAGGCCCTGGGGCCGCTGGTCGTCGCCATGTTGCAGGCCGGCACCAGCGTGGTGCTGGACTTCCCCGCCAATACGCTGGCCCAGCGCGCCTGGTTGCGCGGCCTGGCGGACCAGGCACAGGTTCCCCATCGCCTGCATGTACTGAATGTCGCCGAGGGTGTCTGTCGCAGCCGGCTGCGTGAGCGCAACAACCAAGGCGAGCACCCGTTCGCCACCAGCGACGAACAGTTCGAGCTGATCTGCAGTTACTTCGTCGCGCCCCAGGCGGCGGAGGGGCTGAATATCGTCGAGGCCTGAAGCGACAGGCGGTGTGCGCAGCGGCTAAGGCGGTCGCTGCGCTGCAGGCTCAATAGGAGTGGCCGAACCGCCTGGCATAGTGGTCTTCCAGGCCGCGGCATTCATCCGCAGGTGAGGCGGCGTCGACCACAGGCTTGGTCGAAGGCAGGTTCTGCCGACGGCAGTGCAGGATTTCTTCCTGGGCCCGGGCACGCTCCCTGTCGACCTCGATGTTGAAGCGGACGATGCACGCTCCAAGGATCACGGCAATGCCCATCAGGGACAACGCCAGTGCCCTGAACCCGTCGCTGTCGGCCCTTTCATCCTCGTCCCGGATCATCAGCGTCCCACCGCACGCATACGTCCTCCTACTCAGCCTGCGTACTGTATCAGCTCCGGGAACCGGCACGAAAATGGCGACCCAAATGGTCAAAAGAACAGGGGATACCGGGCCAGGAGGCGCATGCGGCCAGTCCCTGGCAGCACTGGCCTGGGTAAATCGCAGGCAAAAAAAAGCCCAAGCAGCTGATGGACACTTGGGGCTAAAAATGCATAAACCGTGGTAGGTGAACGCGGAGCTATAGTAACGGGTTGGTACATTCTGTAACAAGTTATTTTTTGAAAAAAACGTAAATAAAAGCACTTAACCATTTAAATATCCACAATTTTTTTAAGTCATTATTTTTCAACAACTTAACTCTCCACCCTGGCCACCCGCCCTTTGAGCAGTACTACACAGGGGCTTCAGCCCCCGATTCCGGTTAAACGAAAATGCGCTGAAAATTCACACAATCGCAACAGACAGGCCCCTGGAGCCCCCTTACATTGCCGGCACCCACCTGAATGGACTGCGTTGGCATGAACGATTTTCTCGACACCCTGCCCCTGCTGCTTTGCCTGACCACCTTCGCCTGGTGCTGCTGGGGGTAGTCCCTGGAAACCCCGTCAATCGACCCCACTGCCCTCCCTGTTAC